>NZ_WEII01000010.1:0-84600 GCF_009183805.1 Bacillus sp. B2-WWTP-C-10-Post-4
CTTTTGCCTCATCTTTTGGAACAAATTCTCCATTTAAGAAAATCCATTGCTCATTCACTAGAAGCGCCTCCTATGTTCTATGAATTTTTTATTGTTTCCTAGTTTACTCTCCTTTCTAAATAAATCAAGTGAATTTTTAGAAAATTTATAATTTTTATTCGTACGTACTTCTTTGCTTATACTGATTTAACAACATTGTTAACGTTTACAAAAAAGCCAAAAATTTTTTCGCCAATTTCCACTAAAAAAAATATTTGTTTAAAAGAAGGATTTTCATCAATTGATACGAATCTATTGTATTCAATAAACGGACGTCCTATTTTATAAATCTGGGAATATATAACGACTTTTGCTGAAAAAGGGGGAAAATAACAAAAATAGCGCTGTTTAAAAATAACATTCATATTTTTCATTTCGTAATCATAATCCTATTTTTAAAAAACAATTTGTCAAAATAAAGGAGGAAATAAATATGGCGTGTGTACAAATTAAAGGAACGAGACAAGAGGTAGTAGAAATGCTGCAATTATTTGATCTAATGGATACGAAAGGTTTTTGTAAATTCGATAATTACGTAGAGGTAGAACCAAATACGAAAGAACATAATCATTTTATTGCTTCAATCGACATCCATTCAAATACTTCTTCAGCACAAGATACATTAAACGATCAATTCGTTAGTCAAATGCTTACTGGCGTATATAACGACTAAACAAAGATTTACTTCCTACCGTCTTTTCATAAATATATGCAGTGAACTTGAGCATACTAGCAATTAGATGGTAGGAGGTGATAATTATGGCTAGAATTGGCGTTGAAAACTCATTAACAGACGTTCAACAAGCTCTTCAACAACAAGGTCATGAAGTTGTTACACTTAACTCAGAACAGGATGCACAAGGGTGTGATTGTTGCATTGTAACTGGGCAAGATTCTAATGTGATGGGCATTGCAGATACATCAATTAAAGGATCAGTCATTACAGCTCACGGTTTAACAACGGATGAAATTTGTCAACAAGTTGAAAGTCGCACTTAAAAAATGAAAGAGGACTCCTTTTAAAAGGAGTCCTCTTTTTTATATTCACCTAACGGGAAAGTAACATATACTGGATGAAAGCCCTACCTCTCTCTCATCATTACGGTTCCACTGACCGCTCCTTGATTCACTAGTATACATATATAGCTTACAAATACAATTTATAGGGTTTGTTCACAAAAGTTGTTGATAAAATTACCCGATCTTTCGCAAACTTTTCGTATTGCATTCATAAGAGATATTTACTTTACACTAGCTGTAACCGAGACACGAATTAAAATTTTAACACCAATACAATAACTTGTCAACTTTTTTCCGCAAATTAAAAACAGACATTAACGGTTTGTCTGTTTTAGAATGGAGCTTTTTCTTTTATTACATATACAACAAAGCCGCTTACTAACATAAATAAGCCAACTACTAAGTTTTTGATATTAATCATAAATTCCTCTCCCTTATTCCACACATCATATATATTTACATTTCAATTATTCCGATCATCCTAAAGCGCACTTTTTCTAATATATCATAATTCCTAAAAAATGCAAGTTCACTTTTGACGACCATTCACAAATTTATCTACAGTGCTTGGTACAGTATTTAAAGCCTTTTCAATTAAATGTGTACTGCTGTTGAGATGTAATACTTGCACCCCATTAGAACCAACTACTAAAAAAGCTACTGGACTAATGGAAACCCCAGCCCCGCTTCCTCCTCCAAATGGATGCCGTTGTTTGTTCTCTTTATGCTGATTTTGCCCACCGTTATGTTTTTCAGTGATGAAATCCCCTTTAAAATCACTTCCACCAGCTCCAAAACCAAAAGCCACTTGAGATACTGTTAATACTACATTTCCGTCAGCTGTTGAAACCGGGCTCCCAACAATTGTATTTACATCTACCATCTCTTTTAAATTTGTCATTGCCGTTTTCATTAAATTTTCAATTGGATGTTCCATTATGTATTGCACCCTTTCCTCATTATTCCTTTTTATATTTTCCAAAATAGAGGAAGTCATACTAACTTTTCCTATTTCAAAAAAACATTTTCCTTCTTTTAAAAGATACTACTCCCTGTACATGCTCCGGTATAGTGAAACTTTAATCAGTGGGATGTGTACGTAGCTCGACTCCCACAAATAGCGGGATAAAAAAGAAAAAGAGATACATACTACTATTGAACCTTGTTATGAAAGGAGTCATGACTTTGACTGAGAAATTTGATGATTATAAAAAAAGAGATAGAATAGATAGTGATTATAGTGACTATAAAGAAGAGTACGCCGCTGAGGTTGCACCACAACACATTGATTATGATTACGATGATAAAGACGATAAAGATGTTGTAAAATCGTCCGCTGCTGGATCAACTGCTGGTTTTATCGCTCTTGCGCTATCTATCTTATCGCTATTTACATTTCCAACACTATTTGGTCTTGTTTCTGTTTTACTCGGTATTTACGCTTATAATCGCGGAGCTACTGTAACTGGCGGTATCGCTGCAGTTGTCGGTGGAATTGCTGCACTTATCGCAATTTTATTCCGAGTAGCACTTATTGGTCTATTGTTCTCCCTGTTCTAAAAAAGAAAAAGGTATCTCGCTTAACGCGGGATACCTTATCCTGTAAACACATCTTCCGATGGATATTTTATTTTTTGTTTTGCTGGTCGCGCTAAAGAGAACACAAGTGTTAATGGTCCAATTAATCCGCAGAACATAACAAACATAATAATACATTTTCCGAATGCCGATAGCTTTGCAGTAATTCCCATCGTTAATCCGACTGTGCCAAACGCTGATATTGTCTCAAATAATAATTGAATAAAGCTGAAGTTTTCTGTAAGCATTAATATGAATACCGCTGCTAAAATAAGTATTTGACTGGCAACAGCAATCGCTAAGGCCCTCGTTACTGTCGACATTTTAATTGTACGCTGAAATAAAACAATTTCCTCCTTTTTTCTAAAGAAAGAAAGGACAGATGTAATTAAGATAACAAACGTCGTTAATTTAATTCCTCCACCTGTTGATACACTTCCTGCACCAATAAACATTAAAATCATCGTAAATAATATAGATGATTCTTCCATACCTCCATAGTCAACCGTATTAAATCCAGCTGTCCGCGGAGTAATACCTTGAAAGAAGGAAGCCCATAGTTTTTCATTTAAAGATAAATTCCCTAACGTCTTCACATTATTATATTCCAATACAAAAATCACAATCATTGCTATAACATTTAGTACTACTGTTCCAATAATCATTATTTTTGAGTGAAGTGATAATTTTCGAAAACTGCGACTATACCATATATCAATTAATACGGTAAAACCGAGTCCACCAATTACAATTAAAGAGCAAATCCCAATATTAATAATGGGATCCCCTACATATCTTGTTAAATTATCTGGCCATAAAGCAAACCCTGCATTATTATAAGATGCAATTACATGAAAAATACTATAGTATAAACCTTTTCCAAAACCAAACTCTGGAATAAAGCGAAACGATAAAAAGATGACCCCAATAAGTTCAATACAAATCGAAAATATAAAGACACGCTTTACTAATTTTACAAGACCACCTATATTTGTTTGATTAAATGCTTCTCCAATTAATAAACGATGGCGTAATCCGATTTTTTTACCTAGTACCCAAACAATTAAAATGGCAATTGTCATAAGGCCTAGACCACCTGTTTGAATTAAAAACATAATAACAATTTCGCCAAACATCGTAAATGTACTTGCTGTATCCACTACTCCCAAACCAGTTACGGTCGCTGCTGACGTTGCTGTAAAGAAAGCATCTACCCAACTAATATGTACTTTCGTTGCGAATGGTAATTTTAATAACAAACCGCCAACCACAATTAAGCAGAAAAAGCCTAATGCTAATATTTGTGGTGGGTTTAATCGTATAAGACGATTATACAGCCCTTGTTTTTTTGTTACGTCCATATCACTAACTCCCTTATTAAAGTGAAGCTTCCCCTCATACAATAAAAAGCTTTTTAAAAGCCCTTAAATAATTGGGACAAACCTTATATTCTCATAATATAGTTGAGCATAATCTTTTTTTTCATAGATTACAACTTTTATTTATATTCAGATTCCTTTTCGTTTTATGCTGGAAAACTCTATATCCTAATTCTATATTGCTAGCAATAACAATTTCATATGTACTATCTTTCAAATCCCCATATCTTTCACTCTATGTTCACATAGAGGTCACATCCACCTTTTATAGTATATGTATCGAAGCTGTTCCTCCCTAATTTATAAGACATTCCCCAGTGTCTTTGAATAGCTTCCATCCCTAATTAAATTGACATAAATTGTCCCCTTCCATTGACCATCTTATAAATGATGGTCTTATTTTTTGTTTGCTTTATCTTTTATTCCGCTATTTGTGGGCAATAAACGCCCGATTGGTTAAGGCTAATAATCAACAGGGGATGAACAAAAAACACTCATTAAATTTTCATTTTATTTAAAACTCCCTCTCTCTTTCACTCTATATTCACACAGAGGTCACATCTATCTTTTATAGTATATGTATCGAAGTTGTTCCTCCCTAATTTATAAGACATTCCCCAGTGTCTTTGAACAGCTTCCATCCCTAATTAAATTGACATAAATTGTCCCCTTCCTTGACCATCTTATAAATGATGGTCTTATTTTTTTGTCTTTCTACCTTTTATTTAAAACTCCCTCTCTCTTTCACCCTATGTTCACATGAGAGTCACACCTACCTTTTATAGTATATGTATTGAAGTTGTTCCTCCCTAATTTATAAGACATTCCCCAGTGTCTTAAAGCAACTTCCATCCCTAATTAAATTGACATAAATTGTCCCCTTCCCTAGACCATCCTATGTGATGGTCTATTTTATTTTCCAAACACAAAATCAGTCTATCTACACCTAAAAACCAAAAATTCAGAAAATATTGTTAAATTAGGGATTTTTTCGGTATAATTACTTTAGAAAGAAATTTCACAAAAACAAAAGGGGGGATTTTATTGAAACAAACAAAAGCAATCTTAATCGCATTATTTCTAGGTCTAGTTGTTGGACTCACTCTAAATTTAGCTGCTCCATCTATCTTTGAGCCACTAAATCAATATGTGTTCAACCCAATTGGTCAATTGTTTATTCGACTTATTAAAATGCTAGTTGTTCCTGTTGTGTTCATTTCTATCGTACTTGGTGCTGCCGGCCTTGGAGATCCGAAACAACTTGGAAGAATCGGTTTAAAATCAATTTCATTCTTTCTCGTAACAACTGCGGTTGCCATCTCTATAGCGGTTACATTTGCACTTATTATAAAACCAGGAGCTGGCGGTAATTTTAAAACAGAAGGTCTTAAGTATGAAGGTGCAAAAACTGAAACATCTTTCGTTGACACATTGCTAAATATCGTACCAGATAACCCAGCAAAAGCGATGGCTGACGGAAACATGTTACAAATCATTGCCTTTGCCGTATTGATTGGACTCGGTATAGCTATTTTAGGAAAACGAGTTCAAGGTATCCATTCATTACTTGAACAGGGCAACGAATTAATGATGTATCTTGTTAATCTCGTTATGAAATTAGCCCCAATTGGAACATTCGGTTTGCTCGCTTCATCCGTTGGTAAAATGGGGCTTGCAGGCGTCGCTGCGATGTTCAAGTATATGATTGTCGTTATGTTAGTACTCATTATTCACGTGGTCTTTGTATATGGTGGCTTATTAAAGGTATTAGCAAAAGAAAATATTGTTCGTTTCTTTAAACATTTCGGACCAGTAATGGCAATTGGATTTAGTACATCTAGCTCTAATGCATCGCTTCCATTTGCAATGAAAACAGCACAAGATAAGCTTGGCGTTCCAAAAGCGATAAGCTCATTTGTACAACCACTAGGGGCAACTATTAATATGGATGGTACTGCCATTATGCAAGGAGTAGCCACTGTATTTATCGCTCAAGTATACGGAGTTGAACTTACATTACCGCAATTAGCTATGGTCGTATTAACTGCTGTACTAGCTAGTATCGGTACTGCTGGTGTACCTGGTGTTGGACTTGTAATGCTTACAATGGTTTTAAATCAAGTAAATCTACCAGTAGAAGGTATCGCTTTAATTATCGGTATTGACCGTATTCTAGATATGTCTAGAACAGCTGTAAACATTTCTGGGGATGCAATTTGCGCAATGATTGTCGCAAAATCAGAAGAAAAATATAATACGGATCAATCGGCAGCATCGTAAATCAAAAAAGGAGTGAATTAATTCACTCCTTTTTTGATTTACTCCCTTTTTTAGAACGATATTCTTTCCCTTTATTATCATTACCAGTTTCAAATTCAGTGCTAAATTCCTGATTAAACTGGCAGGACTTTGGTGATCCTTGATTACCGCTCCCTTTACTACCGTTACGATTCGTCATATCTCTCCCTCCCTTCCTTGTATTAGTAGTATGGCGCTCTATGTTTTTTCATACACATTTTATTTTTTAACATCTATTACACACGAAAGAAGACCTCCCATATATAAGGAAGATCTTCTATTTCATCACGTAAGCGTTTTCTTGTTTATAATCACTTAAATAAGTTTTTTGGAAATTGAAATCATTACATTCATTTCATCTTCTGAAAGTGCAGAGAATCTTTCTTGTAAATATTGTTTTTTCGCATCTTCCATTTTCGCAACTAAATCTTTCCCTTGTTCTGTAATCTCTAAATACACAACTCGGCGATCTGATGTAGAACGTGAACGAGTTACAAAACCTTTATTAATTAATTTTTCTGTAACAGCTGTAATATGACTATTCGACACATTTAATTCATTTGCTACACGCGATACCATTTCTTTATTCGTACGATTTAATATTCTCAGAACGATGAATTCATTCCACGGTATGTAACCACCGAATATTTTTCCGATATCATTACGCAATGTGCGAAACATAGCAAACACATTTGTCGATAGTTCTTCCATTAATTGCTCTCGATTTTGAGACAACATTGACAGCTCCTTTTATTTCATTTAGTTAAATAAAAACCTTATTAATAATTTTACATGAAATCTTACTTTTTGTCATCTTATTTTCCCATAATTCGTAGTTTTTTAATATGTATTTCATGATAAAATGAAGTCAACTTCCAGAAAAAGGGGGATTTTAATGCGTGAGGAGGAGAGGTTCTCAAATCTCAGCCAAAAAGATAAAATAATTATTATTAGTATTATTGCTCTTTTTCTCATTATAGTTTTTGCATTTATATTTTTTGTATATGTAGGAATCTTTCAAATTACAGGTATAGCGTATAGTTCACGTACTGCTTTACTTCTCTTTTTTTTATTAATCACTTTCTTAGAAGGTATTACATTTTTTATTTTCAGTTTCTTCAAAGCGCTGCTATATCCATCGACTCAAAACATGCCAAATTGGATTTCTATCACTCTTTTCTCATTCATTGAAATTACACTAGATTGGTTCGTCATTCATACTGCTGATGATTGGATAGAAAATGTACAAATGTCCAACTTAGCTGAATTATGTGCCGTACTATTCTTTTTTCTATTAAATAAATTATTAAGTGACAAGAAAGAGTAAGAATACAAGCTTTTCTATATAAAAATTGGTACAATGAAAGCAAATCTTACTAAAGAGGTGTTAATTATGAACTTACAACAATGGGCTGATAAAGGTATGTCCTTTGATACATATGTGAATGAAATGAAAGTAAACCAATACGAGCTACTACACATTTACAATAACTTTTTAATTCCAAATGAATTACTTCCTGTATTAGAAGAACGTCAAAATGATGGCTGGCGTGTTATCGTATTAACTGCTGATTGGTGTGGCGATGCTCTTTTATGCGTACCTGTTATGAAACGAATTTCTGAAGTTGCAAATATTGATATGCGTTTATTAATTCGCGATGAAAACTTAGAATTAATGGATCAATATTTAACAAATGG
Source organism: Bacillus sp. B2-WWTP-C-10-Post-4 (assembly GCF_009183805.1). NCBI lineage: Bacteria > Bacillati > Bacillota > Bacilli > Caryophanales > Bacillaceae > Bacillus > Bacillus sp. B2-WWTP-C-10-Post-4. The sequence goes on from NZ_WEII01000010.1 coordinate 8,013, forward strand.
AACAGCACGTGCGATTCCAATCTTTATTTTCATTGATAAAGATGGAAATGAACAAGCCGTCTTTGGACCACGCGCTCCAAAAGTACAAGAATTAGTAACTTCAATGCGCGCTACATTACCTGAAAAAGAAGATCCAACATTCGAAGAAAAACAAAAAGAAATGTATGCTAATTTCCGTGCTACATTAGCTGATGATACTTCTCTTTGGGAACATGTAATGGAAAACATGATAGAAAAATTAGTAAAATAAAAACCTACCGAGCTCGGCAGGTTTTTATTTTACATAATGAAGAAATAGAATACCGCAGCTAAAATGAAACGATAATAAGCGAACGGTGTTAGTTTTACACGAGATAATAATTTCAAGAATGAAACAATTGCAAGCATCGCAACAACGAATGCAGTTACAAATCCTGTTACAAATAGCGTTATATCTGCTGAGCTTAATACATCCCAGCTTTTAATTAAATCTAAGCCACTTGCAGCTACCATCATCGGTACCGCTAAAATGAACGTATATTCAGCTGCCGCTGTATGCGACACGCGAGCTAATAAACCACCACTTATTGTAGAACCAGAACGAGAAAATCCTGGCCAAAGAGCTAAACATTGGAACATTCCAATTGTAAATGCCTGTTTATATGTGATTTCATCTAACGTTCTTGCTGTACTTGGTTTTGAAAACTTCTCAGCAACAATCATTAAAATACCACCGGCTACTAAGCTAATAACAACTGGTCCTGGACCAAATAAAACCTCTTTAATAGTGCTATGGAATAATACGCCAAGTACCCCGGCAGGAATCATCCCGATAATAATATGTAATAAATTTAACGATGGTCCGTCTGTTACTTTACCTATTCCAACTAACGACCATAGACGCTTCCAAAATATAACAACAACTGCTAAAATCGATCCCAATTGGATAACAACTTCAAAAACTTTCGCTCTCTCGTCTTCAAATCCAATTAAATGTCCTGTTAAAATCATATGTCCTGTTGATGATACTGGTAGAAACTCTGTTAACCCTTCAACAGCACCCATGATTAAACCAATTAACCAATCAGCCACAAGTAGTGCCTCCTTAATAACAAATAATATGTAATTTTTTCACACCTTATCATAATACCTTATCCCTTTTCAAAGTGCATCCTTTTTTTATTGGCTTCATATGTTGTAGGCGCGTATTTCTTTTCTAATCTTTGATTAAATTGTATGATAGTAAGAGTTTGTTTTTTTATACGGAAAGGGGATTTTATGAAAGAAACTACTTCATTCTCACAAAAGTTAAAGCAATTTGTATTACTATTTTTTCCGATTTTCGTAACGCAAATGTCATTATTTGCGATGAGCTTTTTCGATACAACAATGTCAGGACATGCAAGCCCAACTGATTTAGCAGGTGTCGCAATTGGAACAAGTATATGGATTCCAGTTAGTACTGGGTTAACAGGAATTTTAATGGCCACGACTCCCATTGTTGCACAGCTCGTTGGATCCAAGAAAAAAGAGGACGTTCCCCACGTTGTCATACAAGCAGTTTATTTAGCAATTTGTGCTAGTTTCGTTGTTATCCTCATCGGTTTCTTCGTCGTTTCACCTATTTTAAACGGCATGCGCTTAGAAGAACCTGTGGAACGTATTGCAGCTCAATTTTTAAGTATTATCGCAATAGGAATTATACCTTTATTCACTTACACGGTTTTACGTGGATTTATTGATGCATTAGGAAAAACTCGAACAACGATGATTATTACATTACTATCATTACCAATTAACGTAATATTAAATTACTTATTAATCTTTGGTAACTTCGGTTTCCCAAAACTTGGTGGTGTTGGAGCGGCAATTGCTTCCACTGCAACATATTGGTGCATTTTAATTATTACAGTCATTATTATTCAGACGAAAGAGCCTTTTGCCTCTTTCAACATTTTCAAACAATTATACCGCCCTTCTCTTTCGAGTTGGACAGCATTCTTAAAGCTTGGCGTCCCTATCGGATTTGCTATCTTTTTTGAAACGAGTATTTTCGCTGCGGTAACGCTTATGATGAGTAATTTTAGTACGACAACTATTGCAGCTCACCAAGCAGCTATGAACTTCGCTTCCTTGTTATATATGACTCCGCTAAGTTTAGCAATGGCAATGACTATTGCGGTCGGATTCGAAGTTGGTGCAAAACGTTTCGATAATGCAAAACAATACGGACTGATTGGAATTGGATTAGCCCTTGCCTTTGCTTTATTATATTCGATTCTTCTCTACTTCTTTGATGATCAAATTGCTTCTATTTATACGACAGATGCAAAAGTTCATCATTTAGCAAAAGAATTTCTTATCTTTGCGATTTTATTTCAAATTTCAGATGCAATTGCAACCCCTGTACAAGGAGCTCTGCGTGGTTATAAAGATGTAAATGTCGCTCTAATTATGACTTTAATTGCTTATTGGATAATAGGTCTACCACTAGGTTATATATTAGCAACGTATACAGAATGGGCCGCAAAAGGCTATTGGATCGGTCTTATTATCGGTCTAGCATTTGGCGCTGCCTTCCTACTTATCCGTCTCTTTCAAGTACAACGAAAATATACAACACAAAACAGCCGCTAATAATAAAGCGGCTGTTTTCTTTATGCATATTTTTTCTTGTAACGTATAATATAATGAAAAAGAAAGGTGGGTACATATGGACGACAAAGAAAAAAAGCAATCATTCGATGAAGAATTTGCCCCTGAAATTTCACCTGGATATCGGCAAGATGTACATAAGCCACCTAAATATAAAAACACTTCGTTTTTAATGGGCATTACCATTTTCGCTGCTGTATTACTCATACTTATCATTTTCGTTTATTTTTGATGAAAGGTGGCCTATTATATGAAGAAACAAGATTCCAATCGTTCAAAAAGAACTGTTAAAACACAAAAAGGATATGCAGGAGATTCTGTTCATACCCTTAAACAAGTCGAGCAAGGAAATTTATATATTGCTCAAAAAGAACTTGGTCAACAAAATGAAAATCTTTAAAGGCCCTTTATTCCTTGAGGGCCTTTTTATTCCGCATTAAGTAGTACACACCCAAAAATGTTCTATTGAGCAATGAATTTCCTTTATTGTACGCGCTGCTTTTGTTCTAGCACCATAAATATATTATTAACCTTTACAATTTTCACTTCATAATTCAATTTCATTTCATTTCACTTCTCTTACCATTTTCAGTACCCGCAACGTACGCTACAGCTTGATAAAGAAAACTCTCATCGGTCTCTTCACGTACCTCCTCGTTTGTAAATTTATACTCTAAATCTCGAAAACGATTTGGATAATAATTTCCCATTAATTGTTCATACCCTCTATTTAAAAATAGTTCTTCACCTTTTCGTTTCACATCTTCTTTATTAGTAGACCCAAACACTGATAGTTGCTCGGTCACAAAATGCTCTCCTACCTTTTTCATTTCATTATGAGTTAAATTTTCTATACTTTTGTTCTTTAACTCCTTATTTAACTCGTACTGATCAATCGGTTTAAAGGTAGCAAAAACCTCCTCTTTATATGACCATAACAATATAAAAGCGATACATAGAGAACTGATTAACAGTCTTTTTTTCGTAATACTCCCGCCCTTCTTCATAATGATAGCTATATTTTAACATATAGAAAGAAAATTCTGATATCATAAAGTGGAATAACTTAACTTAGAAACGAGGAACTTGAATTCATATCGGGTACAGAACAACTGAAAATAATACTGCAGGGATGAGATTACATTCTCTCCCTATATACTCTCTCCTCATACAACATTAACTTTTTATCCATTTCAACAATGACTTTATACAGTTGAAATGCTTGTAAAATTTGCAGTTGAATTTCAAAAGGAGCATTCTGTTCTTTTAACCACTGAAATACTTTCGTTTCATCTTTCATTGATTATTCCTCCCTTTATTAAAATCTGCTACAAATATACGGTAAATGATGAAAAGCTTTTCATGTCAACAACAAAAAAGGATGCAAAGTTGCATCCTTTAATGTACGATATTTTTCTTCTGCTCCGCTTCTTTCTTTACTTCTTCCCCTTGGCATTCACTACGAAATGCACAACTTATACACTCAGAACGAAAATGACGCTCTGTATAATGCTCAGGTTGTTGCAACATTTCTTTCATTCTAGATAAATCAGCCATTCCAGTTATAATATCTTCCTGTTTTGGAATGTACTCATACTTAGTTCCTTCTATTAAATTAATAACTTCAATCTTTCCTGGAAGAACGCCGAAAGCTTTATAACTGAATACTGTCATTAGCTTCTGACAAAGAGCAAGCATTTCCTCATCCGCATCGACGACATACTTTTTAATTACAAACGACCCAGCACTCCACTCACCAACTTCAAATGTCAATGACATGTGGACACCTAACTCTTCCATATATGTTTGAAACTTCTCGTATAAAAACAATGGTGGTGTCTGACTATCATCCTTTTCAACAAACTGTAATAAGTGATCCGTTAGCTTAGCTAATACAATATAGTACTCCGTCTTCGAAGCAAACATATTAATCCTTACTTTTTTCCAATACTTTTCTATTAATATTAAAAGTACAATTTTCGTTTGTTGACCCGCAGGTAGCGTGTAATACTCGTTAATAATTTGATTGACAATCATTTGTGCTATTTGTTGCCATTCAAATGAAGAAGGTTCTCTTCTTTTTATATGACGAAAATAAAATTTATGCGGACAACGCATAAAATCATACAAATGATAATCTGTCATCGTTTTGATTGAGATTTTCTCATGCACTTGCTCTTCATCTCCCTTCTGCCATTAAGAAAGGTGTTTTACAAATTCAGCTCCAAACTGTAAACATTTTTCTACATCTTCATCTTCTGGCGTTAATTCTACTTTTAGTCCTTCTAACACAACTGCTGCCCCGCGCTCTTGTAGCTTTTCTATTAAAATGTCAACTGCCACTCCGTATTTCGGATAAGACGAATCACATGATCCGAATACTGCCGCTTTTTTCCCAGTTAAATCAATAGAATCCATTGCATCATAAAAATCTAAGAAATCATCAGGAAGATCACCATCTCCCCAAGTGTATGCACCTAAAATAATTCCATCATACTGTTCTAATATAGTAGCTTCTGGTGAATCCATAATATCAATAACTTCAATTTCATTTTCTGTTTCACGAATTACGCCGGCAATGTGGTCAGCCATTTCCTCGGTATTTCCACTCATACTTGCAAAAATCATTACTAACTTACTCAACTGAACCTCTCCCTTTACTTTGTATCTCTTTTTCTGTTTGAATGCTCTTCTTCTCATCTACATATTCAGACCGAATTACATTTCTTTGCCATTCCATATGCTGATCAACATCTTTATCTTTATCTTTATTTTTATCTTTTAATCCCCTCCGCAGAAGGTGAAAATTTTTTCTCATTAACATGTCGCATCCATCCTATTGATAATAATTATCAATTTCAACTACTTTTAGATTAATTGACATTGATTATCAATGTCAACAACTATTTTTTAAAAAATGATTAAAATGTACAAGCTTGTCCGTTAGCTATTCATATACTATGAATGAGCATAGTTCTTTCTCAGCCCTCTCTGACGGAAAGAAATAAAAGCAACTGCAATAGAGTGCAGTTGCCTTTTTTTGTTTTTCTATGATTTTAGTAATCTTATAGTCGTCTCTAAAAATAGCTCCACTCCACAAATTAATGCTGATTCATCCACATCAAATTTCGGATGATGATGTGGATAACAAGTATATATATTTTCATTACCTGTTCCTAATTTAATGAAACAACCGGGTGCTTTTCTTAAATATGCTGAAAAATCTTCCCCACCCATAGAAGGTTCAAGCTTCACAACACGCTCATTCCCAAACAAATGTAGTGCACTTTCTTCTACTATTTTCGTAATATATTCATCATTAATAACCGGATCATATCCATATCGATACGTATATGTATACGATCCTCCATGTGCTTCTGTAATTCCTTTCACAATTTTCTCGATTTTCCCTTCTGCTTCCACCCTCAATGCTTGATTAAATGAACGAACGGTTCCCATTAAAGTTGCTGTACTAGGAATAATATTGTCAGCCGTTCCCCCATGAAATTGTGTAACTGAAATAACCCTTTGCATAAAAGCACTCGTATTTCTTGATACGATATGTTGTAAATTTGTAATAATCTGTGCTCCGATAGCAATAGGGTCTATCGTTTCTTCTGGCCGCGCCGCATGTCCTCCTTTGCCTTGAATTTCAACTGTAAATACGTCTGGTGCCGCCATCATCGGCCCATACGCAATTCCTACCTTTCCGCTTTCCAATCCAGACATAACATGTAAACCTATTACATAATCAACACCGTCCATTACACCTGCCTCAACCATTTCTTGTCCCCCGCCAGGATACACCTCTTCTGCGTGCTGAAAGAATAGACGAATCTCACCTGCAAAATCTTCCTTTATATTTGATAACACCTCTGCTGTGCTTAATAAAATAGCTGCGTGAGCATCGTGCCCACATGCATGCATCATTCCTTTATTCACAGATGTATAAGATTTACTTGTCTCCTCTTGAATTGGCAAAGCATCTATATCAGCTCGAATCGCAATTACTTTCCCTTGCTTCACACCTCTTTTAATTGCTAGTACACTATACTTCGTCGGTCTCGTTACTTCAAAAGAAGAAAATGAGCATAATGTATCATATATAAATTGCGAAGTTTCTTTTTCATGAAATGATAATTCCGGATACTTATGGAAGTGCCTTCTCCATTTCACGATATTTTCTTCCGAAATTAGATTCTTCCACACTCTATTCATGATAATTTCCTCCTTTTCAAAAGAACTAGAAATTTAAAAGTTTACTCCGTCTTGAATGATTAATAAAAACAAATACTGTATTTTTACGTATTCTTATAGTCCACTTTTATGTATTCACACAATCCACTTTCTATTTACATGTCAAACCCATTACAAATTCATACTGAATGTAATATAATTGCTAAGTTAGGGATTTTCTTTTTTAGTATTTAGTGCTAATATCAAAAAAGAGCCTTTTGACTTATTTTTACCTAAAATGTGGGATTTTGTTTTTTTCACAATAATGTAGGACATGATACCTACAAAGAGCTATTATTTCATTAAGAGAGGGAAAGACATGGAAAGATTAAAAGAGATATGGTCTCGACCACTCACACAATGGGTTGCAAAGACGGTTTATTATCTTGCAATTTTATTTGCATTACTTTGGTTGTATGGATTCCATGATACAAACACAAGTACATTTATTTACAATGAATTCTAGGGTGGGAACGTTATGAAGTTATTAGAACAAATTGAAAAGTGGGCTGCAGAAACGCCTGATCAAACCGCTTTTGTTTGGCGAGATGCGAAAATTACGTACAAACAATTAAAGGAAGATTCTGATGCGTTAGCACATTGGATTTCTTCTGAGTATCCAGACGATCGTTCACCAATTATGGTGTATGGCCATATGCAACCTGAAATGATTGTTAACTTTTTAGGATGTGTAAAAGCTGGACATGCTTACATTCCTGTAGATTTATCTATCCCAGCTGATCGTGTACAACGTATTGCTGAAAATTCTGGTGCGAAATTACTTTTATCGGCAACAGCAGTAACTGTAACTGATTTACCAGTTCGCATCGTAAGTGAAGACAACTTAAAAGATATTTTCTTTACTCATAAAGGGAACACTCCAAATCCTGAACATGCGGTAAAAGGTGATGAGAACTTCTACATTATTTACACATCAGGAAGCACAGGTAATCCGAAAGGGGTTCAGATTACTTATAACTGCCTTGTTAGCTTTACAAAATGGGCTGTAGAAGATTTCAACTTACAAACAGGGCAAGTATTCTTAAATCAAGCACCTTTCTCATTCGATTTATCTGTAATGGATATTTACCCATCATTAGTAACAGGTGGTACACTTTGGGCAATCGATAAAGATATGATTGCGCGTCCAAAAGACTTGTTTGCTTCTTTAGAGCAATCGGATATTCAAGTATGGACTTCGACACCTTCTTTCGCTGAAATGTGTTTAATGGAAGCATCCTTCTCTGAAAGTATGCTACCGAACATGAAAACATTCTTATTCTGCGGTGAAGTGTTACCAAATGAAGTGGCTAGAAAATTAATTGAGCGTTTCCCAAAAGCAACAATTATGAATACTTACGGTCCAACAGAAGCTACTGTCGCTGTAACAGGTATTCACGTTACAGAAGAAGTGCTTAATCAATACAAATCACTTCCAGTTGGCTATTGTAAATCAGACTGTCGCCTTCTTATTATGAAAGAAGATGGCACGATTGCACCTGATGGTGAAAAAGGTGAAATCGTAATTGTCGGTCCAAGCGTAAGCGTTGGATATTTAGGAAGCCCTGAATTAACAGAAAAAGCATTTACTATGATTGACGGTGAGCGCGCCTATAAAACAGGCGATGCTGGCTATGTTGAAAATGGTCTTCTATTCTATAATGGTCGTCTTGATTTCCAAATTAAGCTGCATGGTTATCGAATGGAATTAGAAGAAATTGAGCATCACCTTCGTGCGTGTTCTTACGTAGAAGGTGCAGTTATCGTTCCAATTAAAAAAGGTGAAAAATACGATTATTTATTAGCGGTTGTTGTTCCTGGAGAACATTCATTTGAAAAAGAATTCAAATTAACATCTGCAATCAAAAAAGAACTCAATGAGCGATTACCAAACTACATGATTCCACGTAAATTCATGTATCAATCTTCTATTCCAATGACACCAAATGGAAAGGTAGATCGCAAAAAATTATTGAGTGAGGTTACAGCATGACCGCATATGGATCATTTTATTTTTTCGCTATAGTGGGCATTTTATTAATACCTACTATCATAGCTGGATTAAAAGGTAAAATGTTGCGTAAATATAATGCAGTATTAACATTAGTCATGATTGCTATTATCTTCTCAGATAAACCGAAGCAAGCAATGATGTTAGCCGCATTTATTATTTGGCAATATGCCCTAATTAAAGGCTATTTAATTTTAAGAAAACAAAATAATAGTACATTCACATTTTGCATAGCTGTTATTTTATCGATTTTGCCTCTTATTTTGGCAAAAATCGCACCATTTGCATCGTTACTACCTGAGTTAAAACTTGTTGTTTTTCTAGGTATATCTTACGTAACATTCAGAGCAGTTCAAATGGTATTTGAAGTTCGTGATGGTTTAATTAAAGAGCTTTCTTTCTTTAACTTCTGGGAATTCGTTTTATTTTTCCCTGCGATTTCAACAGGACCTATCGATCGTTACCGTAGATTCCAAAAAGATATTCAAAAGCCACCTAGCGCTGAAGAATATCAAAATTTACTATATACAGGACTAAATCGTATTTTCCAAGGTTTCTTGTATAAATTTATTATTGCTTACTTAATAAAGCAATATTGTATGGATCCAGCATTCGCTCAACACGATACAATCTTTTCAAATATGATTTACATGTATAGCTATAGCTTATATCTATTTTTTGATTTTGCTGGTTATAGCTCTTTTGTAATTGGTGTAAGTTATATGATGGGAGTTAAAACGCCAGAAAACTTTAATAAGCCATTCCTTAGTCGCAATATTAAAGACTTCTGGAACCGCTGGCACATGAGTTTATCATTCTGGTTCCGTGATTTCATCTACATGCGTTTCGTATTTTTTGCAACGAAGAAAAAGTTAATTAAGAACCGTTACACAATTTCGTATATCGGTGCATTTTTAAACTTCTTCATTATGGGAATTTGGCATATCCAAGGAAGCGCTGTTGCGCAGTATATTATTTATGGTCTCTATCATGCCGCACTGTTTATTTTATTCGATATTTTCGAACGAAAAAACAAGAAGCATAAATTTTGGCCAAACAATAAATTCACACGCATCCTTGCGATTGTAATTACGTTCCACGTTGTATGTTTCGGTTTCCTAATCTTCTCTGGACACCTTAACAGATACTTTTAATGCACTCTTCTTATTCCATTAAGAAGTTGCACATATAATATATTTCGGATATAAAGGAGATTTTAAAAATGGCAGAATTCAAAGAGCAAGTATTAGATATTTTAGAAGAAGTATGTGAAAACGATATTGTGAAAGAAAACTTAGATGTTCAATTATTTGAAGAAGGTATCCTTGATTCTTTCGCTGTAGTATCTTTATTAGTTGAATTCCAAGAGCGTTTAGATATTGAAGTTTCTATTTCTGATTTTGACCGTGACGAGTGGGCTACACCAAACATGGTTATTAAAAAGTTGGAAGAAATCCGATGAACAAAGCAAAATTTGGTCCGATGCTTTTAGCATTGGCCCTTTTTGCTGTATTCTTACTTATTCCAACGCGCTTCCTACTTCCACTTTTAAGTGATGAAAAAGTAGAACAAGCTGCCACTTCTTTAAAAGAAGAAAAAATTCAAAGTATGATTTTACAGCAAAAGATGTTAGCAGATCCAAAATATCTTCCGATGTACGGTTCATCGGAATTCGCACGTATGGATGCTTTCCATCCATCTAATTATTTTAAAGTAAAGCCTGAAGGATTTACGCCATTCCTTCTTGGACGCGGCGGAACACAAGACCTTGTACATGTGTTAAACTTCGCATCTACAATGGATCAATTGAAAGATAAGAAAATGGTATTCGTTCTTTCTCCGCAATGGTTTGTACCACAAGGTATTGACGAGACGCACTTTGCACCTAACTTTTCAAAACAACAAGGTTACCACTTCATTTTCAACAATGATTTAAAACCTGAAATGAAAAAACAAATTGCAAAGCGTTTATTAAACTTTGAGATTGTAAAAAAAGAAACTTTATTAAAAATCTCGCTTGAAGGCATCGCTTATGATGATACGAAGTATAAAGTAAAAGCACTTGCTGCTAAACCTTTCGCTTATATTTACCGTAACATTTTAGATCGTAAAGATTTATTTACAGCTATGTTTAATATTAAACCGCACAAAGAGAAGCTCGATCCTTCATTAAAACAAATGAACTGGGAAGAAGCTCGTAAACATGCGGATCAAACAGGTGCAGCAGAATCTGGATCTAATGAATATGGTATCGAAGATGGTTACTTCAATAGCAAAATTAAGAAAAAATTAAAGCAACGTGAAGGTTACTTAAAAAATGATGCTTACGACCAATCGCCAGAATATGAAGATTTACAAATTGTACTTGATTTATTAAAACAATCTGGTGCAAAACCACTCTTCATTTCTGTTCCTGTAAAAGGTCCTTGGTACGACTACGCTGGCTTCCCAAAAGAACGCCGCGAAGCATACTATAAGAAAGTTCATGAGCAAATTGAAAAAGCTGGTTATCCAATTGCCGACTTCTCAAATCATGAATACGATAAATACTTCTTAAAAGATCATATGCACTTAGGTTGGAAAGGCTGGGTTTACATCGACGAAGCCATCCAACAATTTTATAAAGCAAACTAATGAAAAGACCGCTTGAATTACTCAAGTGGTCTTTTTGTATATATTTTGTAATTGTTCGATTGCATTCTCTGCTTCTTTCATAACTCGCTCCACTACATGCTGAGCTGATTCGATTCGAGCTAATGATGCTGCCTGTCCTGCCCAAAGTGACATATATTCTTCCTTATTTTGCTTCGCTGCCTCTTGGCGTATTTTAGAAGTTAATACGTTTTGCACTGGATACATCGGTAGCCCTTCTTCTTTTCCTTCATGTCTCTCTATAAATTCATTCCGAATACCCCGCGCATATTTCCCAGAAAACGCACGAGTTACAGTTGTGCTCGTATCTGTACTATGTAAAACCGCTTCTTTATACACATCGTGCGTAATACTCTCTTCACTTGTTAAAAAGGCCGATCCCATTTGAACACCTTCTGCTCCTAGTGCCAATGCCGCAACAAGCCCTTGTCCGTTCATTACACCACCTGCTGCGACAATTGGGATATGTGGAACAGCCCCTACTAACTGAGGTATCAACGCAAAAGTACCAATCATAGCATCTCGTTCTTTCCCAATAAACGTTCCTCTATGCCCTCCTGCTTCGCTACCTTGCCCAATAATAATATCTACTCCTAGCTCAGCAAGTACTTTCGCTTCCTTCACATGGGTAGCTGTTCCGATAACTTTTATTTCACTTCTTTTTAAATCATTTATTTCTTCTTTTTCTAACGTTTGAAATGCAAAACTAACGACCGGTACTTTTTCATCTAATAGCACTTGTAATTGTTCCTTATAGCTTTTTGGAAGCTTTAACGTTCCTTCTACTTCTATACCTAATTCTCTATTCACTCCGCTTAGTAATACTTTCGCCTCATTTACCTTCTCTTCTTCTATTTCTATCTCTTTCGTTACAAGTAAATTAACACCGAACGGCTTATCTGTTAGTTCTCTTATTCTATAAATCGCTTCACGAATTTGTTCTGGGCTCATATAGCCCGCTCCAAGCGTCCCTAATCCTCCGCTATTACTTACTGCTGCAACAAGTTCTGGCGTCGTAATCGCGCCTGCCATACCGGCTTGAACAACGGGATACTCAATTTTTAATATGTCTGTTACTCGACTTATAAACATCATTTCCCCTCCTATTTCCTTTATATCTTCTTTATTTGATAAGCTTTCCCCTGCTTTTGCAAGGGTTGAACTTCATATGAAGCGAATATATTGAAAGAGAAGGAGGCTGAGCTTAATGATTTATCCAAATGCATTAAAACAAGGTGATACAGTAATGATCATTGCACCATCTGGTCCACCTACAATCGAAAATGTATTACAAGGTGTGAATGTATTACAAGAGATGGGGTTATCCGTAATAATCGGGAAGAGTGTTTACGAGAAATATGGATTTTTAGCCGGAAGTGATCAAGTTCGGCTTGACGATATACATGAAGCATTTACAAATAATGAAGTGAAGGCCGTTTTCTGTGCACGAGGTGGTTACGGAAGTGCTCGTCTCCTCCCTCACATTCAATATGAAATCATTCGGCAAAACCCTAAAATCTTTTGGGGATATAGCGATATTACAGCTTTACATACTGCTGTTTCACGTTATGCAAAGCTTGTGACATTTCATGGCCCAATGGTTGAAGAATTAGGGAAAGGTGTAGATTCTCTTTCTTTATCTTCTTTCAATCAGCTATTCCATCCGTATTCAACCATTTTATCTGCATCAGAATGTATCGTACCTAGCTCTCACAGTACAGTTACAGGTACGTTAGTTGGAGGAAATTTAGCTGTGTTAACAAGTATAATTGGCTCGCCCTACGAGATAAATACGGACAATACACTTTTATTACTTGAAGACATTGGTGAAGAACCGTACCGCATTGACCGTATGTTAAATCAGCTACTTTTATCTGGAAAGTTTAATGAATGTAGGGGCGTTATTTTCACAAGTTGTCACGACTGCACTCCTTCAAAGCCATCTCAATCATTGCAAGCAATATTATATGAATATTTCGCACCATATCATATACCGGTCCTATTCGGTTTACCAATTGGACATATAAGTCCAAACATCGGTATTCCACTTGGAGCTACAGCGACAATAAACACGAATAATAAAACAGTCTCTATTTCTTCCGGTATAGCCACTCCATATTCAAATTAAAAAGGAAAAGCGATTACGCTTTTCCTTTTACTTATAATAATTAAAAATTCGTCCAGATGAGATATCTGCAATTTCTTCTGGAATAAATGTTTTACTTATATCAGTACCAACATTTAATACAGCTGTAGCATCTTTCTCAATGCTACCAAATAACTCTTTCCCACGTATCGTAATAAGGGGCGTTCCTTCTGGCAACACATCTTTTACAAATTCCATTTGTGTAAAGAACGGAACGATCCATCTACCTTCTCCTTGGAAATGACGCAAACGAAGTATTCCCTCTGTTGCCCCATCCTCTGCTTCTAGTGAACCAGCAACATAAAACTCAGTAGATAAGAGCAATTCATAAAATTCCTTTTGCTTCTGTTTATCATCCCCTGCTACAACAAGTACCTCTTCTAATTTCTTTACTGAAATTTGCTCCATATGATGCCACCCCTATTTTCAAAATGATTGTACTTAGATTATACGAAATATTCTTATTTTTTTCTACATAATTTGCAATTATTTTCTTAAAATAATTTTAATACTTCTTTTGTCGTCACAATCGTAGCAAACTCTTCATGTAAATTTACAAGTGTCATATTGTGAATATCTTCTGCACTATACTCCTTACCATCTAAACCTTTACGGTTAAAAGTAGCCGTTGCATCACTCACTAAATATGTTGTAAATCCTAAATTCCCTGCCATTCGTGTTGTAGTTTCCACACAGTGATTTGTCGTTAATCCTACAACCACTACTGCATTACATTTGTTCTTTCTTAATTGCTCTTCTAAATTTGTCCCAATGAACGCGCTGTTAACGAATTTCTGAATAACCACTTCACCAAGTAGTGGTTGCACTTCTTCTTTAAAGTTTACCGTTTCCGCTCTCTCATAAAACATTGACTGAGCATTTTCTTTATTTACATGTTGAATATGAAAAACTGGTCGTTCCCTTTTTCTCCATTCTTCTAATAAAATTCTCATGTTTTCTTCAGCAAAAATATTATTTCTCTCGCCCCAATCTGGTAATTGAAATGCCTTTTGTACATCGATTATGATAAGTGCTATTTGATTTGTCATCATTTCCCCCTTAATTTGGCTGTAATTGAAATAGAAAACCAAGTTGTTGTGACGCAGTAATAAAGCAAACATAGGCGCAAAGCTCTACAATTTCTTTTTCTGTCCAATATTGTTTTAATACGTGAAACATAGTATCATCTATTGCTTTTCGGTCATGAACAAATGTATGCGCAAAAGTAACTGCTACACCAATCTCCTCTGCCTTTTGCATATCATCAGGTCTTCCTTTTGCCATACAGTACGGACATTCATTCCCATACGCTAATGTTCTTCTCACTTGCTCCTTCAACTCTGCTGAAAGAGTTCCTTTATTGTACAGTGTATCTTCTAACGTACTCCACGAATGTAATATATCCGAATTATGCCCTAATAACTTTTGAAACTTTGTATCTCCTACATTTGATAATGAAATTCTCTCCATCATTTCCCCTCCTATTTCCTTCTGTTTTATTGTAAAATAAATAACGTTCACTTTACATTTCATATGAATCTTAATTTATATTTTCCCTTTACAAAAATCATTATTTTACTGGAGGTATATTTACAAATGCAATTAGACCGTGTTGATCGGAAAATTTTAAATGAATTATATAATGATAGTCGCCTTTCGATGCGTGAATTGGCGAAACGAGTAAACTTATCTGCTCCATCTACTTCAGAACGTGTTCGTAAGCTCGAAAGCGAAGGTGTTATTCAAAAATACACAATCGATATTGATTATAAAAAAGCAGGACTCGTTTTAGATTGTATTTTAGAAATCACTTTAAAAAATGGTGATACAACACGTATGCAACAGTTTATTCAGTCTTATCCATCTGCAAGTTTTTGTTACCGAGTAACAGGAAGCTTATGCTACATTGTAAAAATTTCTGTTCCTTCACTCGTTGAACTGGAAGAATTTATCAATGATGTTTCTTCATATGCAACGACCGTTTCTCATATCGTATTATCAGAAGTATCTCTTACTCCTGATATTGAACATATCTTCCCAGAAGATTAATTTATTTTTATTCATAAAATATAAAAAAACCCCTTACAATAAGAATAAAAATAATATATTATGTATTAAAATACATAAAGTTCGAGAAAGGGGCTTTACATTGAAAATCTGGTTTTATGAAAAAACGGCACAATTAGATGACTTGCTTGGTATTTGGGACAATGTTCCAACCATCCCACGAATTGGTGAAAAAGTGGAGATTTTAAAGACGGTCCGCACTGTTACAGATATTAAATATGTAAAGAACGGTAATAATTTTCGTGTAGAAATTATTACAAATTAAAAAGTAGCTCCTAAGGAGCTACTTTTTAATTATCTATTATGTGCTTTCTTTATAACGATTTTATCTTCTTCTACAGATACTGTTACATAATCATTTTCTTCTAACCGAAGCTTATTTACAGCCTCATCTGGTAACTCTATGGCCATCAATCTATCGGTTACGATCACTTGACTATACACTTCATTTTCTTGTGATGAACTCACTACTTTTTGCTCATTTATAAAACGTACTCGTGGCACGCCAACTTCTTCTACTGTACGCCATTGTTTCCAAACATAAGGAATTAACCAAAGTAATCCAACAACTGTAAGACCGATACCAATCCATACATTACTTTGCGCTTGTAATTCAGTAATTGAGATTGTACCACTTTCTTCTCCACCGAAAAATTGCATACTTGTTGCAATCAAATTATTTAGAGCGTGCACAGCTATATTCGTCCATATATTTTGTGTCTTTATATATAAAAGACACATAACGACACCAAACATGAACGCACCAATAACATCAAAATGTCCTAAGCCAAAAATAATTGAAGATATAATTACAGCTTTTTTAATTCCCCATTTATAAGCCATTCGCTGTAAGAAAAATCCCCTAAAAATAACCTCTTCCATAATAGGTGCTAACACACATGCTGAAATGAAAGTAAATATCGTCATATATACGTTACTCGTATTAATAACATTTCCGTCTTCTAGCATAGTAACTAAGAAATTCGGTAACGTATGTGCTAATATGTAAAATTGAATCTGAGATATGCCAACTGAAAAAATCATTCCCATTATCGTTGCTAATACAATTAATCCCCAAGGTAAATGTCCTGGCTTATAAAAAAAACTGTTAAATACAATATTATTTTTATTTGTTTTTACGTATAGCCAAAGTAACGGAAATACAAAAAATACAGTTATTTGTGAAATAACCTCCATCGTATTCTCAGAAACATTTGCTAGACCTAATGGGATCATTATAAGGAGCACCCCTATAATCATCCATCCAAAAAAGCTACGTAGCCTTATACGTGAAAATGCATAGTGCATATAGAACACCCCCAAAGATAGTAAAAATACAATAAAACTTTAATCAATACTTTATAGGCAATCCTTTCCCTATAAATAGCAGGATAACTAAATTATAATATGAATATAGTTGAAATTCTTCCTATTTTTCTCAAATCATTTCAAACAGCATATCTCTTAAAATAACATATCGCTGTTCTTCAGGTTGCAATCTAAGAGAAATTTATGTAATAAAAATCCCCGTTTTTACAAGCGGGGATTTCTTTTATTATAATACGTCACGTTTTTGGAATAATGCACTTGATGCTACAAGTAACACAACAAAGTATGCAGCTACAAGTAATAATGAAGTTGTAAACGTAAATTCTGTAAATGTTGGTTCCATTCCACCATTGATTAATTTATTACTATCGTAAGCTCTTAAATCCAAATGGTTGAATACTACAAACTTCGCTACACCTTTTGCAAACATTATTAATACCATATTAATTGCACCTTGTAAGAAGAATAGGAACATCGTAATAATTAATGGTAATACAGATTTTCTAAAGACATTTGCTAGGAAAAATGCAAGTGTTGCAAAAAAGAACGGTGAAAGTAGTTGATATAAAGTGGACTTCATTACGATTCCTAATGTTAATTCTGTTTTACTACCATCCATTACAATACCGCCAATAATCATTGCAATTAGCATACCAGCTAATACGATAAATAACATTGCTAATAACACTGTAATATATTTAGAAAATAAAACTGCAAGTCTTTTTCTTGGACGGATTAACAATTGTTTAATTGTACCCTTTTGGAACTCATCAGTAAGAGTACGGGCAGCAAGTGTAATCCCAAAAATCGTTGTAAATAAAACAATTAAGCCAATCTCTGAGTTTGCATAATCTAAATATGACCCCTTAAACTCATCACCTTTTCCCCACTTCAACATTGCTAAAGTACCTAAAATTTCGAGTGCCGCAATGACACCAATTAAAATATACATACCTTTTTTCGCATGCAACTTTAAAAATTCATTTTGAATTAATTTAAACATTACGCTTTCACTCCCCCAGTAATCGCTAAGAACTCATCCTCTAACGTTTTATTTTGAACAGTAACGCCATATACAAGCACATCAGCATGAACAAGTTTTTTTACAAGTTGTGGAATGTTGTCTTTTGTTACAGATGCTACAATTACATTCCCTTTTGCTTTGCCTTTAATGATTTCATTTGCTTTCTGAACTTCATCTACTTCAAACGCTACAACGACTGCCTCATCATGTTTCACTTTTTCATGTAAGTTGTACTCTTGTACAAACTCACCTTGTTTAATAATAACAACGCGATCACACATTAATTCAATTTCACTCAATAAGTGACTTGATACGATTACAGCAATATTCTCTTCTTTCGCTAAACGTTGTAAATAATCACGAATTTGGCGAATACCAGCTGGATCTAATCCATTTGTCGGCTCATCTAAAATTAAGATTTTCGGCTGATGAAGTAATGCCTGTGCAATTCCTAAACGTTGTTTCATGCCAAGTGAATATGTTTTCACCTTTTTATGAATCGCATGCTCTAACTCAACAAGCTTTATAATCTCAGCAATGCGCTCTTTACTAATTGGTGTAATGGCCATATTCGCAAAATGCTTTAAGTTTTGCATTCCTGTCATATAATCATATAGTTCAGGATTTTCTACAATCGCTCCAATTTGCTCTAGTGCCTTTTCACGCTCCGAGCGAATACTATGTCCACAAATTGTAATATCGCCCTCTGTCATTGAAATAAGACCTGTCATCATACGGATCGTCGTCGTCTTACCGCTACCGTTCGGCCCAAGGAATCCGTATACTTCTCCTTCACGAACCTCAAATGATAAACCACGAATAATTTCCGTTCCACCAATCTTTTTTCGAACATTCTCTAACTTTACTACTACGTTTCCCAATGCTGATTCCTCCTTTAGACTTCTAGTTTTTTATCGATAATGCGACCTGTTATATAAATAAGTAGAACAAATATACCGATTGAAAAAGCAATACTATATAAATTCATAAGTTTTTCTGGATAGAGAAACACATTCACTTCTGATGATTCATCTATATATACTAACTTTGCTATTAAAGGCGTAGTAGGTGCAAGACCACCCAACATTCCATATATAGTACCTAATAATTTTGTTACTAGTAAAAATAAGAAAAATACCAGTGGATATTTTAACTTCTTCTTTTTCAAAGAAAACACTTTAACGCTTGCTACTGAAAAAAGTAATACTAGCAATATGCTTGATAAATTAAATACATATAACATAGTACTAAAGAGGTGCTTTAGTGGATTGAATACACTTTAAGTAAATAATACCTCATAGAGCTCTGTACCTTTTATTATTTTCATAGAAATACCATATAAAAAAATAGATCCTATTAATTCGAAAATAAGTAAATAAATTACAGAGTATAACAATATTGCTAAAACAATCTTTTTACCGGATATCGATGTTAACCGAAATAATGTGCTTTCAGTCATTTTTCCAAATGCAGACACCGCCTGAATAACTATCATTGCTAAAAAAGTTATATATACTAGAATAACGAAACTAACTATAATTGTTTGTCTTACTTCTCCTGATTCTTGCTTAATATAATTCCCCAAACTTACGAAAGCTACAGCGACAACGAATATAAATGTTAACAAAGAAATAATTATTTGCTTTTTATTTATATTGTACATATATATTAAGCTCGGCTTCATCTACTAAACACCTCCTTAAACACCTCTGTAACAGCTTTTCCTCTCTGAAAACGTAACTCTTCTACATTTTCATACAATACAATTTCCCCATCTTTTAAAAAGATCACTTCATCAAAAATATTTTCAACTTCGTTTATTAAGTGCGTCGAGATTAGTATCGTACAATCTTCTCTATAAAATTGTAGAATGAGATTCAATATGTGCTCTCTAGAAACAAGATCAATCCCGCCAAGCGGTTCATCTAATACGTATAACTTCGCTTTCCTCGAAAACGTTAATATAATTTGAAGCTTTTCAACCATACCTTTTGATAAAGCTGTAATTTTTTCTTCTAACGGTATTTTAAATTCTGCAATCGTATCTACCGCTTTTTGAATATCGAAATCATTGTAAAAATCCCGGTAGAAAAATAAAGCGTCTTTTACAGTCATCCAATCATCAAAGATTGGCTTATCGGACATAAATGAAACGATTTCTTTCGTCTGTAATCCTACCTTTTTACCGTCTATTGTAATACTACCTTCAGAAGGGTGTTGCAAGCCTGCAATCATTTTCAATAACGTCGTTTTCCCGCTCCCGTTATCTCCAACAAGCCCAACGATTTTCCCTTCCGGAATCTCTATGTTTAATTCACGAATCACTGCTTTTAATCCGTATCTCTTCCATAAATTTTCTATTTTTAATAGCTCTGTCATTCGCTCTCCTCCCTTTTCTCATGTAATGAAGAACGAAGAATTGTAAGAATTTCTTCTTCTGAAAAACCTAAATTGTCCATTCCATCTATAAAAGAATGAAGTAATTCTTTCGCCATCTCTTTTCGTAGCTCCATAATTTTCTCCCCTTCATTCGTTACATACCGTCCCATTCCTCTACGTGTGACAACAACTCCATCCCGTTCTAGCTCTTGAAATGTACGCTGAATCGTATTTGGATTCACTTGTAATTCACTCGCTAATTCACGGACCGAGGGAATTTTATCACCAGGTAATAAATGTCCTGTTACGATCTCTTTTTTTATGTATTCCATTACCTGAATGTAAATTGGTGTATTTGGAGAAAACTCTATTTTCATTTCTTCCCTCCTTTTGTATCAGTGTACTAGTTAAATAATACACCGATACAAAAGGTTTGTAAATACCCATTTAATTACAAAAAAGTTCTATCCGTTAAACGAATAGAACTTCCCAAATATAAATCGCTATACAAAAATAATAGTGTTATGTAAACAAAATTATAAAGAAAAACTGTCTTATCAATGAATAAGACAGTTTTTCTTTATAATCCTATATTAAAAGTTAAACACGAAGTCATCGTCAGCTAACTTTTCAACGTTCGTTGCTTTTACGTAACCATTTCCTTTTACAGAGAAGAAATCATGGTTTTTCGTATCTGTACGTAAACCATTTAAAACGATTGGGTTAATTTCTTCTTCTTCAAACTTCGGCTCAAGCCCTAAGTTCATAAGCCCTTTATTTGCATTGTAACGAACGAAACGATTTACATCTTCTACAAGACCGATAGAAGTGTAAATTTCTTCTGTATAGGCCATTTCAATTTCATATAGTTCCATTAATAACTCTTGTGTTTCTTTTTGCACTTCTTGTTGCTCTTCTGCAGAAAGTTCTGCGAAGATTTGTTGTGCTAAAATACCGACGAATACGCCGTGAATTGACTCATCACGAATTATCAAGTTGATAATCTCACCACTTGCTGTTAGTTTTCCTTGACCAGCTAAGTAAAGTGGATAGAAGAATCCGCTATAGAATAAGTAACTTTCTAAGAACACACTTGCTACCATTGCCATGTATAACTCTTTTTTTGTTACTTCAGGCTTTAATAAACGACGATAGTAACTAGTAATAATACCAGCTTTTTTCTCAAGTAACGGATGATTGTCTACCCAGTCAAAAATATCATCAATCTCTTCTTCTGTAGCTAGTGTTGTGAAAATGTGACTATAACTTTTCGCATGTACTTCTTCCATAGCTCCCATGAAAGCTAATACACTTTTCGCTTGTAAATTTTCAAGATGAACAAGTACAAGTGGCATTCCTTCGCCACCTTGTTTCGTATCTAAAAGTGTTAAACCACCTAATACACGCTTATAAGCAATTTGCTCTTCTTTCGATAATTGCACCCAAGTATTTTTGTCAGACGAAACCGCAATTTCTTCTTCTGTCCAAAACTGAGCGATGTTTTGCTTCCAAAACATTAAACTAAAATCATCTTCTTTTTTGTTCCAGTTTACCGCACGCATTAAATCGCCCCTTCTCTAAATATGATAACTAAGCATGAGCAGGGTTCAGAAAACCCTGCTCATCATGTCTCACTTTTTATATTAAACGGTACAAGCCACACACTCTTCCACGCTTAATTTACGTGTTCTCGTATAATACAGACTCTTTAAGCCTTTTTTATGTGCATAGATATAGTAACGTGCTAATTCACGTGTTGAAATATCACTATTAACGTAAAGAATTGTACTAATTCCTTGGTCAATATGTTCTTGAATTTCTGCGATTAAATCAATTAATTTAAACTGATTCATATCGTAAGAAGATTTATAGTACCAGAACGTATCTTTTGATAAATACGGCATTGGATAATATGTTGTCGCATTCGCATATGTTCTTGATTCGATTTGACTTACGATCGGCATTACGCTTGAAGTTGCATTTTGAACGTAACTGATTGATTGTGTTGGAGCAATGGCAAGACGATATGAGTTATATAAACCATTCTTCTGCACTTGCTCTTTTAAACTTGTCCAATCTTCTTTTGTCGGAATATGAATTCCTTCAAATAGTTGCTGAACTTTTTCAGTTACTGGACTGTAATCTGTCGTTTCATACTTTTCGAAGTATGTGCCATTCGCATAATCAGATTTATCGAAGTCTTTAAATGTCTCGCCTTTTTCTGTAGCGATTTCCATACTTTTCTCAATAGAATAGTAATTTAACATCATAAAGAATGTACGAGCGAATTCTTTCGCTTCTGCACTTTCATAAGCGATTTTATTTTTTGCTAAATATCCGTGTAAGTTCATTGCTCCAAGTCCAACTGAATGAAGCTCGTCATTTGCTTTTTTCACAGTTGGTGCATTCGGAATAATCGTCATATCAGAAACAGCTGTTAAAGCTTCCATTCCCGCATGAACTGCTTCACGAATTTCTTTATTTTCCATTACGTTTACGATATTTAATGATCCTAAGTTACAGTTAATATCACGACGGATAATGTCATCTGTACCGTAATCATTTATTTCTGAAGTTTCTTGAAGCTGGAAGATTTCTGTACATAAGTTCGACATCTTCACAGTTCCAATATCCTTCAATGGATGTTGATTATTTGCATTTGATTTAAACATTAAGTATGGGTAACCAGACTCAAGCTGAATCATAGCGATTTTAATAAGCATATCACGTGCACTAATATCTAGTGGCTTCTTCTTCACTTTCGGATTGCTCATTAATTCATCGTACATTTCATCAATGTCAATATCATCTAAATGCTTGCCATATTCTTTATAAACCGTATAAGGCGCGAAAACATGGAAAGGTTCGTTTTTCTCAGCAAGCTCAAAGAACTTACTTGGAACGATAATTCCGATTGATAGAGACTGAATACGGCTCTTCTCATCGGCATTTATTTTTTTTGTATCAAGGAATTCAATAATATCCCAATGGAAAATGTTTAAATATACTGCACCGGCACCTTTTCGTTGGCCAAGCTGATTCGCATATGAAAACGAATCTTCAAGCAATTTCATAACAGGTACTACGCCACTTGCAGCGTTGTCGATACCTTTAATTTGCTCACCACGTGCGCGTAGCTTAGATAAGTTTAAAGCTACTCCCCCGCCGATTTTTGATAATTGCATCGCAGTATTAATGTTAAAGCCAATTGAATTTAAGCTATCATCCATCTCTAACAAGAAACAAGACACCATTTCTCCTCTTCTGCTTCTTCCCGCATTTAAAAAGGTTGGTGTCGCTGGTTGGTAGTTTTGTTTTACAATCATGCTTGCGAATTGTCTTGCTTTCGAAACATCACCGCGTCCTAAGTATAATGAAACAATTGCTACACGATCTTCATAGCTTTCTAAGTATTGTTTTTGATCATTCGTTTTTAACGCATAATCTTTGTAGAACTTAGATGCTGCCATATAAGATTGGAACTCGAAGTTTTCACCATAAGCGATGTTATATACTTCCTCTACTTCCTCCAAGCTATACTCGTCCAGAACGTTGTAATAGTAATCATGTTCTTTCATATACTCCATTCGCTCTGCCACGCTATTAAAAGGAACGGTATTCTCTCTAGCTTCTTCCATAAAGACTTCTAATGCCTCTTTATCTTTATGAAGCTGATAAAAACCGTCCTGCATTTGCGTGATTTCATTATTCAGTTCAATGTGTCGCAATCTCCCGCACCCTTTCCTTAAAATATTCTACATCGTTATTTGTTCCAGATAACTCAAATTTTGATACAATAGGCACTTCATATTTAGTAGAAATCTTGTCAGCACTTGCACCGAACATGTCTCCCCAGTTACGATTGCCGCTTGCAGATACGCCTTTTAATTTTTCATTATTGCGCTCTAAAAAGTCTAAAACACGTTCTGGTACATTTCCAAAACCTGTTGTATACGTAATAAGAATAAAGTCTTCATCTATTACTAGATCTTCATCAATTTGAACGGCCGGCATATTTAATTTGTGAATGAAACGCTTCACGTTTCCTGTCATAGAATCATATGCAACTAACATTTCCGACCCTCCCTCTCAAATCTATATTCTCTATATGTTGTTCTTGATTTCTCTATATATTGTATTACGTTTCAAAATAAGACACAAGATATATGTATAAATTCTTTCTTTTTTTAACTTTTACTTTTCGACATGATAGCTGTTTTTTTTCAATACAATGACTATGAAACAACATTCTAAAACTCATGTCAATAAAGTGCTTTTCAAAAAAGTTGTCAACGAATTTAACCTTATTTTTAAAAAAGTTAACAATATATTTTGTCATAAAACGGTAGATGCTGAAGAAATATATTTCTCCAGCATCACGCAAAAAAGAACAGATATGAAACTATAATCTGCTCTAAAAAACGATTACATTTATCAAATTTACCTTATTAAATATATTATACATATACTTTCGTTTTTCGTTACATACTAAAAGATAACTATTATAGAAAAAGATTATTATTATGGAACTTCAATTTATTTATGAAAAGTTTATTCAGAGTACTCAATGCGCAAAATATCTTTTACAAATATATGATGTGGATTTTCATCTTTATCCAGCATTGTACATACAGGAGCCTCTTCATCAAAGTATACAATCAGTCCTTCTACGTACTGATATGTATGTTGAACTTGTACAGTTACTTTAATTTCTATTGCTTCTTCATATGCTCTTTTTATTTTCTGAAGCATTTTTGCTGAACATTTTCGTTTCTCTGGATACATAACCATTCCCATAAATCGATTGCCGGCTCTATCTTTCCACATATAATCCCAATGTGGTAAAATGCCTTGTTTAAAATCGCCCATAATTCCCCTCTCCTTTATCTTTTATTTATCCCGCATTAAACGTCCATTTGGTGAAGGCTACTAATCAGTGAGAGATGCCCTGCTGATCAAAATTCTCCTTTATGAACGTGGCGTTTCTGAATATGTATAAATCACTTGCCCGCCTCGCTGTGCGTTACCAATGAAATGCTTAAAGTCTTCTCTATTTACAACAACTTCTCTGAACGTATAAAATACATCTTTCGTAACAACATACTCCTTTATTTCACCATTTTTTAGCTGATCTAAAATTGTATTTGCTAATTCTTTATCCATGTATTTCACCTCTCTGCAATATTTTATTTTATCTTATATTCTATGGGTCAACAACTGTAAATTTATCCCGCTATTTGCAGGTAGTCCGATTGGTGTTGACTACTAATCAGTCGTAGAATGAACAAAAAATCTTACTGATTAACGTTTCACTTTATCTCGTTGTTATGCCATGATTTTATTTTCGTTATTTCGCAAACAATATTGTTTTACTATATGTCCACTAAATATCATATACTAACATAGCTACTTCTCTATATCAAACATTTCGGCATTCAATTATGCAAAGTTCCATACCACTATGCTACAATATACAAATAGAACTAGGAGGGATACTATGATTCGGAAAGCAAAAAAGACAGATGCAATGGCAATAGCTCCTTTATTGTATAATGCTCTGCATGAAATTGCTGAAAAAATCACAGGTAGCACAGTTGAAGCAGAAGTATTACTAGGACTTGAGACATGGTTCTCAAAAGAAAATAACCGTCTGAGCTACGAAAACTGTTTTGTCTATGAACAAGACGAGAGTGCAGTTGGAATTATTGTCGCTTATCACGGTAGTGAAGCAACACAGCTTGACGCACCAATTGTATATCACTTAAGAGCATTACATAAAGATGAATCAATTACGTTAGAAAAAGAAGCTGAGCTTGATGAGTATTACATTGATACATTATCAGTTTCAAGTGCACACGGCGGAAAAGGTATAGGTTCTAAATTAATTGAAGCTGCCGAAATCTATGCAACTGAAAAAGGGCATAAAAAAATCGCTTTACTTGTTAATTTAGAAAACAAACGCGCCTATTCACTATACGAAAAGTTAGGTTATAAAAAAGATGAAATTGTTATGCTAGTAGGGGAACCTTATGCTCATCTCGTAAAACCATTAAACGTCAAAATTTCTATATCTTAAAAAGAAAGCACACGATTTATATAAATCGTGTGCTTTTATGTTAAATTTGTATTTAATATATTTCCATCCATCGCCTCGTGAAACGTATATGTTGTACATCCCCATGGCTCTCTGTGCAAAATAGGAGAACCAGACCATCCCATCGCTCTCAGTTCGGCACCAATCATTACATTCACATAATTATGACCTACAAGAGCTATACTTCCATGTACGAGAGCATAACGATGTAACAGGTAAGCCGCTTGCCTTACCCTCTCTCTTACTTCCTTATAAGACTCAACATCTTTATGGTAGCCAAGTATCCATAATGTTCGTCCAATGAACATCCATACCTTAATTGTGCATTTCAACCACTTCGGAGCAAAAAAGCATGAAGGAACTTCAGCTTCTCTAAAAAGAGAATTTTGCATAAAAGATAAAGAATCCGTCAATTCAGCTGCTGATTGTACAGCACGCCTTTGATCACTTGTTAAGACAAATTTCGCTGCTTCAATTGCCTCTATTGTTTCTATCGGCATTTTAGCTTTTTGTATCATTGACTCGGAATCATACTGTTTCATCCATTCGTGAAATGAATTAATTGTCATCGGTTCTCTTATACGACTTAAACAACCATGACGAATAAAAGAAATCTTCATTCTTTTCACTCTCCATTCATCACTTATGAACTCTATTATGCACTAGTTCTAAACATCATACCACGCAAGAAAATAAAGTTATATACCTTTACATCTCCCCACCACTATCATGTGTTATCGAAGCATGGATACCATCCATCCCATCAAAATATGTACTCGTATCATATTGACGAATCTTTTTTAAATGCATATAAGAAAATAAAAATAAAATTAAAGCTATAACACTCCCCACAAATTCAAACATCATTTTACCGCCTCTAATTTCTCCCACTTCAGCAGGTTATTCTACTTTTTCATTATACCTCGATATAAAGATTCTCGCATTTTTGCTATTTTTTCTAAAAAACATGGATTTTCTACATATTTTCTTACAAAAAGTGAATATTTTTCGAATTTTTACTTTGGAAACATTTACAAAGTAGGAAATATGGTTCAAAATAGGAGGAAATAAAAAAACCCAAATTTATTCTTTTTTTGGGAAAACTGTAACAAGGAGAGTTGCTTATGCAGATCGCAGAAACTGGAGATATCATCGAATTTAAAGGTGGAATGCAAGGCCGTGTTCAAAAAGTAAATCAAAACTCTGTTATTGTTGATATAACAATTATGAAGAATTTTAGAGAACTAGATATGGAACCTCTTACAGTTGTAAGTCATAAAAACTATACTGTCATTAATCAAAATGCATAATATAATAGAAAGAAAGGGCCTGTATACTATACAGGCCCTTTCTTTCTATTAACGATTATCAATTGTTTCCGGATATAGATCGTGGTTCATCATGCGGTAGTCAGCCATTTGTTCATACTTCGTACCTGGGCGCCCGTAGTTGCAGTATGGATCAATTGAAATGCCACCACGTGGTGTGAATTTCCCCCATACCTCAATATAACGCGGATCCATTAATTTAATTAAATCGTTCATAATAACGTTCATGCAATCTTCGTGGAAATCACCATGATTGCGGAAACTAAATAAATACAACTTTAAAGATTTACTCTCTACCATTTTTTGCTCTGGAATATAGCTAATATAAATTGTTGCAAAATCTGGTTGTCCTGTTTTCGGGCATAAACTTGTAAATTCAGGACAATTGAATTTTACAAAATAATCACGGTTTGGATGATTATTATCAAATACCTCTAATATTTCTGGGCTATATTCAAATAAATATTTTGTATTTTGATTCCCTAGTAATGTTACATCTTTTAAATCTTCATCTAATCTTCCTGTCATTTTAAACATCCCTTCTCGTTATACGCCGCGCTTATTTCCCCATACTAACGCATGAAGCTGAGGCAATACTTTTGCATCATTCATCTCTTTACAATTTACAGCTTTATCAATCAGCCATTCATACTTATCTAATAATTTTTTTATAAGCATCGCATCATCCACTGTTTTTGTATCATCGTTTCCTACTTGTAAGAAAAATGGTACCTTTGGATAACGTTCGTGCATCTTAACTGCATATTCAAAATCATGATCATCGAATACTACTACTTTTAAACTAATATCTTTTCCTGCTAGTTTCTGAATAATAGCATCTAACTTATGAAAATCTGTTTTCATCGTTGAACTTGGTGGTTTTGGAGAAATTGTTACCTCATCAATTTGAAGTAACCAATCTTGCCATTTACTCCCTTGCGTTTCAATTGCCGTTCGCATTCCATTTTCTTTTAATATAGAAAGAAGAAACTCAATATTTTTCAGTAATGCCGGATTTCCACCTGAAATCGTAACATGAGAAAAATTTTCTCCTCCAATTGCAACAAGCTCATCCCAAATATCTTCTGGTGTCATCTGTCTAATTTGATCTTTAGCTGATCCATCCCACGTAAAAGCAGAATCACACCAAGCACAGCTATAATCACAACCAGCTGTACGGATAAACATTGTTTTTTGCCCTACAACCATTCCTTCACCTTGAATAGTCGGACCGAATATTTCTAAGACAGGGATTTTACTCATCAAGCATCCACTCCCGTCTTACTTCCGCATAACTAGTCGGCGTCTCAAATAGACGAACAAATTCAACGCGAGCTCCTTTATATTCGTTCACTCGATTCTCTTTTGTTAGTGCTTCTGCCATCTTTTCATAAATCCAAACGACCATATTTTCAGCAGTCGTATTCATTGCAGGTAACGTTTCGTTTAAATAACGATGATCTAGATAAATTTCGATTTCATTTTTCCAAATTTCTTTTATATCTCCAAAGTCAATTGCAAGACCTATTTCATTTACATATCCACTAATTCCAAATACAACTTTATATGTGTGACCGTGTAAGTTTTTACATTTCCCTTCATAACAGTGTAAATGGTGTGCTGCATCAAATGTAAATTCCTTGCTGACCATTACTCTTTTATTATGGTATTTGAGTTGTTTACGCTGAATATCCTTGTCCATTTTTTGCAAATTCTCTACGATGCGAAATCCAAAAAAGTTATCCATTAGTTAGTCGCTCCTTCGCGTTCTTGTAGGTACGTATCTAATCCTGCTTTACGAAGTTGACATGCTGGACATTCACCGCAACCATCACCAATGATTCCGTTATAACATGTTAATGTTTTTTCTCGAACAAACTCAAATGCTCCAAGTTCATCTGATAATTTCCATGTTTCAGCCTTATCAATCCACATAAGTGGCGTGTGAATGACAAACGGGTAATCCATAGATAAATTTAAAGTAACATTTAACGATTTCACAAACACGTCACGGCAGTCTGGATAACCACTGAAATCAGTTTCACATACACCCGTTACAATATGACGTGCTCCAACTTGTTTTGCTAATACAGCAGCAAATGATAAGAAGAGTAAATTTCGTCCATCTACAAATGTCGATGGCAATTCACCTTCTTCATGTGTAATCTCCATATCCGTTCTCGTTAACGCATTTGGAGCAAGTTGATTTAATAGACTCATATCTAGTACCGTATGCTTTATTCCTAGTTCTTTTGCAATTTCCGCTGCACAATCAATTTCTAGCTTATGACGTTGATTGTAATTAAACGTTACAGCTTCTACCTCTGCAAACTGCTCTATTGCCCAAAATAAACATGTCGTACTATCTTGTCCTCCACTAAAAACAACAACTGCTTTTTCTTTTTTCATTTCACTCATTCTCCTTCTCTACTATAAATAAGAAGAAAGAACGTTCTTGAACTGTCACAATAAAAAAACAAAACAATACCTAGGGATATTGTTGTTTCCATAGTTTTTTATAGAGGGAGTTCGCGAACCTCTCCCGCGCGATGCACGGAATTTCTTCTTTCATTGACACAGCTTATTGTAACATATTGTATACTAGCGTAAAAATTTCTGATTTTTCCGCTATTTATTATTTCATTTCTTTCATTTTATAGTATGATTAATTTAATCTAAGAAGAGAGGAGGCATCCCACTGAAATCCTTTATTATTTATCTCTTTTTAAATATATTATTCATCCTGATTACAATGCTCGTATATCATTTATTTTGGAATCAAAAAGGGAAACGCTCTCCTAAATTAAATTCAGCTATATTCATTGTACTCTGTTGCCTTGCTACCGTACTCTGTATTACATTTGCAGCAAAAACAAATAATGGTTTTCAATTTGATATGCGCCATATTGTATTAATTGTCGGTACATTAACGGGAGGGCCTATTGCTGGTGGTTCTATCTTAGTTGTATTAAACATATATCGCTTATTATTAGGTGGGGTAGGTGTTTTCCCATCTCTTATCGGTTCTGTTCTTCTATTTATTGTTCTATTATTAACATATAAATTTTTCAATCGAACTTCTAATCGTATAAAAATAACACTTGCTATTATCTACAGTCTCACATACGGATTTAGTTGGATACCCTTCTTCCTTTCAAAGGTTACAAATAAGACTGATTATATACCGCATATTATTGTGTATGAATTATGTTCAATGCTTGGTACGATTCTAATTCTATATTTACTACACATATTACAAACTCAAGTTCGTCTCCAAAACGAACTTATAAATGCTGAAAAGTTTCATTTAATTGGTGAAATGGCAGCGTCTATCTCTCATGAAATTCGCAATCCATTAACTTCAACGAAAGGTTTTTTACAACTGTTACAATCAGGTACATGCACTGAGCAGGAACGAAAATTATATATCGACATTGCCATTAATGGCATCGAACAAGCAAATCATGTTCTTACAGATTATTTAACCTTTGCTAAACCAAGCATTGAAAAAGAACAAACATTACAGTTAGAAGAAGAATTACTACATGCATTGTCGTTAATTACACCGCTTGCTAATTTAACAAATGTACGTACTCATTATATAAAGCAAAGCACTTCTTTTTTTATCGCTGGTGAAAAGCAAAAACTAAATCAATGTTTATTAAATATTTTAAAAAATTGCATTGAGGCTATGCCAAAAGGCGGTGATCTTTATTTCACATTAGTTCCTGATCATAAGCATATTCAGTTATATATAAAAGATACAGGAGTCGGTATGGATTCAGAACAAGTAAAACGTCTTGGCTCTCCTTTTTATTCAACGAAAGAAAAAGGTACTGGACTTGGAATGATGGTCGTATTCAGTGTTGTTCAAGCTATGAATGGAAAAATTGATATTATAAGTGAAAAAGGAATCGGTACAACCTTTTTATTAACTTTTCCACTCATACAAAAAACGTGATGAAATACTCATCACGTTTTTTCTGTTCCTTCAACTAATTCAGCAAAAGCTTTCACTTTTCCGTGCGGTTGTTGATTTTCTTTACGTGCTTTCCAGGCGCGCTCTTCTTCTCGCTTCTTTTTAGACATGTTTTTTCAACTCCTTCTTTTCTTTCTCCATGTAGTATTCCAAAATAAGAAAGAAAACTATGCACGTATCAAAAAAGAAGTGGTTTCCCACTTCTTCCACTTTAGCGTTGCAAAATTGCATGTTTCGCCTCTTTTAACTGCGTAAGATGTCTTTGTTCATGCAAATCAAGAAATTGAACCCATTGATACAAATTCAGATCATTAAAAACAGGATGCTTTAATCCATTTTCAAATAAATCTTTTTCATCTATAACACTATGAAGCGCGTGTAATAGTTCTTGGCGTGAATGTTCTAGCAATTGAATTCCTTGCTGTTTTTTCATTAAAGTTTCTGTTGGTTGCATTTGCTGAGGAGCTTCTCGTTTATGTGTGCGATCAAGCGTAAGTTGGAGGTCTTTAAATGGAGTCATGTTTCTTTCCTTTTTTTGTAAAGCATATACAAGGGCAGACGTGACAGATTGTTCAACTAAATGCAAGTGGTGTAAAATTTGAATAATGCTCCATTTATCACGGCGTGGCTTTACATTCACTTCTGTGTCATTTAACATTTCAATTTCTGATAATAGCGTGCTTCGAGTAGACTGTAATGAGTTTACTAAACTTTCTAAACTTACATCCATATTAGATTGAAGCATACTTGTTCCCCCCTTTTGTTTGTGAAAAGAGGTGCTCCTTATTAGAAACACCTCTTTAGTATTCTGAATTTTCTTTTATTATCTCATCATTTTCCCATTATGTCGATGTTAAACATGTGAAAAAAAGCGCATGTTTTTTACAATTTTGTGTCGTCAATCGCATGTAACCATGCTTCAATTTCTGTAATAACACTTTTCACACAGCCTTCAGCAAATGGTGATGTTAAATTTGCAACTTCTACTAATTCTAAGAACGATTTACTTCCACCTTGTTGGCACAGATTCACATAATCTTCCCAAGCCTCTTGTCTATTATCTCTTGCACGTTTCCAAAATTGTAGCGCACAGATTTGAGCAAGCGTGTAATCAATATAATAGAACGGCGAACTATAAATATGTCCTTGACGTTGCCAAAAACCACCGCGCTCTAAATAATCATTATCCTCATAATCACGATGCGGTAAATATTTCTTCTCTATGTTACGCCATGCTGTCTTACGCTCTTCCGGTGATGCTTCAGGATTTTCATATACATAATGTTGATATTCGTCAACAGATACACCATAAGGTAAAAACAGGAGTGCTGAACTTAAGTGAGAGAAGTAATATTTATCTGCATCTTCTTCAAAGAATAGCTTCATCCATGGCCATGTAAAGAATTCCATACTCATAGAGTGGATTTCACATGCCTCATATGTTGGCCAATTATATTCTGGAATTTCAAATTTACGACTTTCATATACTTGGAAAGCATGACCTGCTTCATGTGTTAATACATCAATGTCACCAGATGTTCCATTGAAGTTTGAGAAAATAAATGGCGCTTTATAATTCTCAATATATGTACAATATCCGCCACCAGCTTTTCCTTTTTTCGCAACTAAATCTAATAAATCATTATCTAGCATGAAATTGAAAAATTCATCTGTTTCAACCGATAACTCTTTATACATTGTCTTTCCATGATCAACAATCCAATCCGCATCTCCTTTTGGAGTTGGGTTACCTGTAGCAAACTCAAAGTTTTCGTCGTAATAAGCTAACTTCTCTACACCGATACGTGCTTGTTGTCGCTTTCTTAATTCCGTTGTAACGGGAACGATATAATCTAGCACTTGCTGACGGTAATTAGCCACCATCTCCGCATTATAATCTGTACGGTACATTCTTGCATATCCAAGTTCAACAAAGTTTTTGAAACCTAAAGATTTTGCGATTTTCGTTCTCACTTTAACAAGCTCATCATAAATACGATCTAGTTCTTCCTCATTTCCAGCTAAAAATCCGTAGTATGCTTCACTTGCTGCTTTACGTTCGCTTCTTTCTTTTCCTTGCATAAACGGAATCAGTTGCGATAACGTTCTTTCTTCTCCAGCAAAGTCAATTTTTGCAGATGCTAATAACTGTGTATATTGCGATGATAATTTATTTTCTAATTGTAAATCTTTCACGACTTCATCTGAATATGTTTTTAAATCACATTCTGCTAGAGCAAATAATTGTTTTCCATAATACGCCTCTAATTCTTCACGAAATGGAGAATTAATGAGTGCCTTATAATATTTTGTACCATATCCTTGTACAACTGGAGAGAATTCATCAAAGAAATCCTGCTCCTCCTTATAAAAAGTATCCGTCGTATCAACAGAATGGCGAATGTAACAAAGGTTTCCCATTGTACCAAAATCGTTGCGAATCTCATTAATTGAATGAATGACTTGTTTTTGTTCTTCTACAGTTTTTGCGTTATCAAACTTCTCTAAAGCAACAGTAAATTTCTCTTTTAACTCTTCAATATTTGGGCGTTTATATTCATAGTCTTTAAATGACATGAACGAGCCTCCTCTCCATTACATACCTTTATTATAATTCAATACGTATTCTCGAATCCCCTCTTAATTTTCAACAAATTTCGGCAGTGACTGCCATGAGTTCATTACAAATAAAAAAGCCTTGGATTTATTTATCCAAAGCTCCTTTGGAACATATTATTTTTCATACTTCCCAATTTTTTTTAATAAATCAAGTAATTCATCTTTTTCATCTTTCGTTAACATTTCAAAAGACTGATGTATAACTTTCTCATGCCCCGGAAAAATAGAAGCAATAAAGTTCTCGCCAGACTCAGTTAATTGCGCGTAAATAACACGTCTGTCATTCGGACATGGGATTCTCTTTACTAACCCCTTTTTCTCCAACTTATCTACAACATATGTAATGCTGCCACTAGCTATTAAAATGCGCTCACCAATTTGCTGGAGTGGTTGACCGCCTTTATGATATAGCAGTTCTAATACAGCAAATTCAGTTGGATTTAACCCGTTACTTTGTATAGATTTATTTGTAGTATCCATAACAGAACGATGTACACGAGATAATGCAATAAATACTTTTAAAGATTGAGAAATATCTTCTCGTTCATTATTTGATGTCATACAACTTTCAACCCTTCACTTAAATTCTCAGCAATAAAAAGAAAATACCACTTCATACTTCATGTGAATTCCGAATGAGCATTCACTCATCCATTTCCTCTCCCCTAATATATTAAAAATCATTCTTGAATAAAAACATGACAATTTTAACATAGTTTATATATAATGATAATAAAAAAAGAAGGAGTACCACATTTGAAAGTCAAATTCCAAAGCATAATTATATATATATTGCTTGTTATCCTACCGACAATAGGGATTGGTGCTACATTTTATTCGTATCATACATATAAAATGAAACAGGAAAACAAATTATCTGCTCATACAGTTCTCTTTTTATATAGAGATTATTTGGATCATCATCTTGGTGAAGCAATTTCTGCTTTAGACATGCTTGCAAAAGTTGTAGGCACCGAGACTGGTAATATAAATGGCATTAAACAAATTGTACATGATACAGATGGAAACGATGCACGCTTTTCTGGTCTATATTACGCTACACCAGAAGGAGTCATTACAATCGCATCTGAAGATGAATCAAAGCCTATAGATGTTTCAGACCGTAAATATATTCAAGACGCGCTCCAAACTAAAAAAACCACTGTATCATCAGTCATTACTGATCGCGTTCTTGGACATAAAGCTATTATGATTGCTGCCCCCATATTTAATAAACAGAAGGAGCTCTCAGGATTATTATTAGCTAGTTTACGCTTTGATTACATTTCCTCTTCTTTAAATGCCATTAAACCACAATACCATTTTGAGGTAACTGATAAACATGATGTAGTTTTTCTAACCGATGATAATAACGACACAAGTGATACGCATTCTAATATGCTTACTACCCCACTCCAAAGATTAAATTGGAAGGTCTCTGTTTCTCCATTACCCATTCATCAAAAAACCTTATACCAGTGGGTTGCAATAGAGTGTATAGCTACTTTATTTTTAATGTCTATTTTATTTTTGCTTGCTCAATATATGTTGTTAAAACGTCAAACAAAACTTGAAAGACAACAAAATGAACTACAGAAAATTGAATTAGTTGGAACTTTTGCAGCGAGTACAGCACACGAAATCCGTAATCCTCTTACTGGAATTAAAGGACTCGTCGCTCTATTAAAAGAGAAATATAAAGATGAACAAGATCAGTTCTACTTTTCCGTAATTGAACAAGAAATAGAGCGAATCAATGAAATTGTAAGTGAATTTCTTATTCTAGGAAAGCCAACCGCCATCATTGAACAAACATATGATGTAAGAACAATTCTAAATGAGGTAGCATTAATTATTCAATCTGAGGCGAATTTACATAACATTGTATTCCATTTACATTTGCCAGACCATCCTGTTCATATCCGTTGTTCGAAAGACCATATGAAACAAGTGGTTTTAAACATTACCAAAAATGCAATTGAGGCCATGACTTCTAATGATACACTAACCATTGTAGTAAAAAACAATGAAACACACGCACAACTGCATATTACAGATACTGGAAAAGGGATTCCGCAACATATTCAAAAACACCTCTTTCATCCGTTCTTTACTAATAAAGATACTGGAACAGGTCTTGGACTTGTCATATGTAAACGAATTGTAGAGATGTATAATGGGCATATTTTTATCGACAGTACAGAAAATGAAGGAACGACAGTTCATATCGAAATTCCGTTACACATAGTATAATTATCCTTATCCTA
Source organism: Bacillus sp. B2-WWTP-C-10-Post-4 (assembly GCF_009183805.1). Lineage (NCBI taxonomy): Bacteria > Bacillati > Bacillota > Bacilli > Caryophanales > Bacillaceae > Bacillus > Bacillus sp. B2-WWTP-C-10-Post-4. The sequence continues at coordinate 44,778 of NZ_WEII01000010.1, forward strand.
TAAGGGTAATTATACTTATTTCATAAAACCACCCACAAGCATTCGCCAAAAATTATTTGATTTTCCTTCATACCCGATTTGGAAAATAGGTATTTTTATAATTGAAAACCATTTCGGTGTTTGTTTTTCTTTATAACATTGATATTGTAAAATAAGCTTGTCCAATTCTTGACTAACTTGAATTGTCTCCCTACTATTTAGCCCACTTGTTAATCCTAGTTGAATCATTTCTTCACGTTTCATATGAATATCACGTGAAAGCTTTTCTAATGTGTACTTCCTTTTTACAGTAAACATCCATATCCCCCTTATTATACTTCCATGCTCTTAACTTCACTTCTCCATTGACTTTTTTTAACTACTTAATCATATGCAAATTTGAAGAATCAGAAAATTTAACATTTTCTCCCTGTAATTTACAAATCTTTACCCTCACTTTGAGAATTATTACAAATTATTCTATCTTTGTAAATACATTCGCAATAATAGACATTTTTTTCATCTTCTTTTTTTATAAATTCTACGTAAACCGGGGATTCTTAATTTTCCACCTACTTTTCTTCGACATTTTTTGTTTAATTTATATAAAAAAGCAAAACATAATGATGATTGATAAAGTGAAACTTTAATCAGTGTTTTTTTGTTCAGCCCCCACTGATAATTAGCATTCACCAATCGGGTAGGCAGTGAATCTCCCACCTATCCAGCCCAATGTTGAGGTGGGAGTCTTACTACCCACAAATAGCAGGATAACAATAGAAAGGAAATATTTATATGCGAAAATATACGATTGCATTATTCATCATTGTTTTGTTTTTACCGTCTTTCTTATTTCCTATTCAAGCAAATGCTCATACGAATAAAGTTGCTATTGTCATTGATGATTTCGGTAATAATATGAAGGGGACTAATCAAATGTTATCACTTCCCATTCCACTCACTGTTGCTGTTATGCCTTTTCTTCCTTCCACAAAAGAAGACGCAATAGCTGCCCATAAGAAAGGACATGAAGTTATTATACATATGCCAATGGAACCTATAAAAGGTAAAAAAGAATGGCTTGGGCCGAAAGCAATTACAACTGATTTAAGCGATGAAGAAATAAACAACCGACTTGAACAAGCGATTCAAGAAGTACCGCATGCAATTGGAATGAACAATCATATGGGGTCAAAAGTAACAGCGGATGAAAGAATTGTTCGCCTTATACTTGCTGCCTGTAAAAAACACGGTTTATTTTACTTAGATAGTAAAACGAATCCTAATAGTGTCGTCCCAAAAATCGGAAAAGAATTAGGAGTTCCTATTATTGAAAACCAACTATTTTTTGATGATGTATATACAGCAGGGCATATTTCAAAACAAGCCCAATTACTCATCAAAAAAATTCAAGAAAAACCTATTATGGTAGCTATCGGGCATGTGGGCCCCCCAGGTGAAATTACATCACGCGTTATTGAAACTTCTATCCCTAAAATTCGTGAGCATGCAGACTTTATTTTCTTATCTGATCTAGCATTATCCCCGCCTCCTGTTTCAAAATAAAGTTCATTACTCACATATAATCAGCCCTCACCAATTGGGCTTTTACAGGTAACACCCGCCCACCTAACTTCTTTGCTTTCACCAAATTTTGAGGCGTGGATTTTACTACCCACAAATAGTGGGACAAAAAAGTACCTATCTATATATAACAGATAGGTACTTTTCTTTTTAACTTAAATATAATCTACGTGACTCACTCTGAATCCTTTTTTCTCTATTTTTCCGATTAATTGCTTTAATTTTGTTTCATCTAACTCATCTGATATATTTACAATAACGCGGCGGATATATTGATCACCGTTATCTAGCGTAAATAGGCCACCGATATTATATGCTTTTAACAATGTCCCAAGCTCTTTAATCGTTCCCTTACAATCTTGTGTTGCAATTGTTAATATATAACCACCTGTTCGCATACCAAATGAATCTTCAATAACATCAAATATATTCGAATGCGTTAACATACCGACAAATTCATTATAATCATTTAGCACGGCTAAAAACGGAAGCCGACGAATTACATAAAAGGCTCTGAAGAAGGAATCCTTTTCAAAAATAAATGCATTGGAATCGTCGAGCATATCCCCTGCACTTACATGCTCTAATCCGCTATTGCATTTTTTTTCTAATAAATCTACTTTATAAATAATCCCCGTGAATTTCTTCTCATCTTCTGCTAATACCGGGATGGCTCGAAATCCCGTTTCGTTCATCATTTGCAGTGCCTCTTCACCAGAATCATTTATTTTGCAAAATGTTACTTGCTGCTTTGGCAGAAAATGATATTTAACTCGCAAAATATGTTCCTCCTTACATGTCAACATGTAATCTATATATAATAAGGAGACCTATATTTTATGAGTGAAATTATTTTTAAAACGCTTTCATTTATTTATTAACTTGTAGCTATATCACATCCATTTTTATATAACAGAGCTTCTTGCCCCCTTAATCATTAATAACTTTACATGATAGTTCATTAAATATTCTATACCCTCTAGCCATTTTTTCGCCTCTTCTGGCGTTTTTCCCCACACAATCATGCCGTAATTATGAACAAGAACTACCCCTCCACCTTCAATGAAATTCGGAACATTCCTTTCTAATAAATCAGCGAATTTTTTTTCATCTTCTACAATTGGAATTGTCATTTCTGTTATACCTTCTTTTCCGAAAACACGCTCCACACTGCGTTTATCGAACGTTACTTCTCCTTCTTCCCCATATAACTCTGATATTAAATGACTATCTACAGTCTGCACTTGTAAAATACATCCTGCACTACTTTTTTTATAAATATCCGCATGCATAAATGACTCTGCAGCTGGTTTTTCTTCATTTTCAAATACTGACTCGCACATGCAATTTACGACAATAAAATCTTCTTCCGAAAATAGCCCTTTATCTCTTCCTTCAACATTTACTAAGAATGTTAACGGCTCTTTTGACGTACATAGCGATAAGCTAATTTTGGTACCATAAAACCAATCACGAAGTGCCAATTCAGATTTCACATCTTTTAATTCATTCCATTTCTTCAGAAAAAATAACATTTCGTCACCCCCGGCATAATATTCATATAAGGTTCAAATCCTTTCTATGTAAAAGGAATATTTTTTGATTATTCTAAAAATTAATTGAATTATCACATGAGAACGCTTTTTTGTCAATATAGTTTCGTGGTTCTTCTTTAAAATAGGCTATTCATATGTCTATACTCCTATCTATTTCCTATTTCATTTTGTACATAAAAATACGCTACTCTTTAATTAAAGAATAGCGTATTTTCCTCATTTTTTATTCCGCATTAACGGGCAGCCCGATTAGTGAGGGCTAATAATCAGTGGGGAATGAACAAAACCCCCACTGATTAAAGTTTCACTTTATTTCTTTATTGCATTATATAAAAACTGTGCATATTGTTCACGTGTTACGAAATTATCTCCTAAAAAATTCCCTTCCCCATCGCCTTTTGATATTTTATTATCCACTAAAGCTTTCACATATCCTTTCGCCCAATGGTCATTTGGTATATCTTTAAAATTCTCTGCACTATTTTCATTTTCTTTTAACTGAAATACTCTTTGTAATACTACTGACATTTCATATCGAGTTAATACTCCATCTGGACGGAACATACCATTTCCATAGCCTGTCATAATTCCAGCTTGAACCACTGCATCAATAGCCGTTTCATACATATTTCCTTTCGTATCTGTAAATGCCGTTTTTGGTACTAGATTATTTTCTAATTTTAAATACCTTTGTATTAGAAGAGCTACTTGTCCACGAGTAATGTTATCACCAAATCCAAATTCACCATTTCCATAGCCTATAAATAATTTTTCTTTCGCTAAGTAATTAATTGCTTCTTCTGACCAATGTCCCTTTGGTACATCTTTAAATTCTACCACTTCTGTTTTCTCATCTTCTTTAGACGTATTACCGTCTTTACTTTCTACTACATTTTGAATAACAGACCCTGTAAAGAAAATTCCTGTATCCGCGAATGGATCTTTCACACCAAATTCATATATTTTCTCACCTGGTGTACTCCATTTCACTACACCATTACTATACGTACCGTTATCGCTCTTCAGACGGATTTTCGTAGAAACCTCACCATCTTTTTCATATATAGGTACTTTTACTTCTTTATTTACTTCTGTTTCCTCTAAAAATACTTTTTGATTTTGGACATTAATATAAGCCGTCTTACTTAGTTCTATAACTGGTCGCACATCACGGATTTCATTTGCAACAAAACTTAGAAATACTAATTTTTTCAAATTACTAACTGGTGATAAGTCTGAAATATAATTCGCTTCTAAATCAAGCTTTTGTAAGTTTACTAAACTTGATAATGGCGTAATATCCTTTAACTCATTGTTAGGTAAGTGTAATTGTTTTAACTGTGTCATCTTACTTAGAGGAGTAACATCTTTTATTTCATTTTTCCCGATCCACAATTCTTCTAATTGCTTCATTTGCTCAATGCCGGATAAATCTTTAACTTTATTACGTGTTAATACTAAGTCTGTTAAAGGTAATGAATATAACGCTTTAATATCTTCAATTTGATTACCTGCTAAAGTTAAGTATGTTACATTTTTCAAAGCGCTTAATGGAGCAACGTTCGTAATTTTATTATTTGCTAAATTCAAGTAATCTAGTTGTTCCATTTTCGCTAATGCTGTTACATCTTCTATTTGGTTGCCTGATAGAAATAAACTTTTTACATTTTTCATTTCAGTTAGTGGTGCAACGTTTGTAATTTTATTATTACTTAAATCAAGAGATTCTAAATTATCCATCTTAACAAGTGGCGTTACATCTGAAAATTCATTACCACGCAAAGCTAAATGACTTAATTGCTTTAAGTTCGCAAAGAACGACGGATCTTTTATCTTCGCATTCGCAACTGTTAAAGATTTTAAATTTGGCATATATTTTAATGCACTATAATCAAGTATCTCATTTGTATTTAAAAACAAATCCTTTACTTGTAATAAATCTTCTTTCGTAATTGGTGTATTTAAATCTTTTCTATTAAATACTTTTTTATTAACAAGCTCTCTTAATTTCTTATCTGTTATCATATTTTGATTATCAACTGGATTATCCGTTTCCGTATTGCCTGAATTAGAGTTATCATCTGGTTTCTCTGTTTCTTTGTTACCTACAGTTGGATCTTTAATTTCAAATTGAACTTGATATTTGTGATCATATCCAATAGCTGGAATAAGTATATGCATTTGCATATTGTGCTTCTTCTCAAACTCACCAATTTCAAATTGAACTACTTTCGTTCCATTCTTCCTCTTATCTTCTGACAAAACCTTCACATCATGAAATACACCAGGCTGGTTTCTATCTTCTATTCTAAGATATTGAAAATAATCACTATCTTGCATTGTTACAGTGACAATTTTTTTGCCAGCTGCAATCGTTACTTTAGGATCTTTTATATATTGAGAAACCATAGATGGCTCATCTTTTTGGTCCTTATATATTTTAATCTCAGTATCATACGTGCGATCACTCGCTGCTGCTACCGATTGATTTGCTTCAACTTTTAATGCCGCTAATGCTGGAGTAGAGTACGTAGCAAATGGAATTGCTAATGTTGTCGCTACTACTAGCGCCTTCATGTAATTTTTTTTCAAAATAATATCCCCTATCATATATAATCTTTACAATTGATAATTATTATCAATTATCCACAAATAAATGATAATGAATATCATTATCATTGTCAATGAGAATATTACATTAAATTTATATTTTTAAAGATAAAAAATAAAAAAGCCCTTTATTCAAAGGGCTTTTTTACCTATCGTATGAAGAATTTCACTTTTTTCCTTCTCATTGATGACACCGATTTTTTGCAAAATATTCGCGTACAATACAAGTTTATTATATATTCGTTCTGACATGTTCTCCCTTCTTTCCTTCGACCAACTTTTTTTGTATTGGTAAATTATATGAAAGAGGTGAGAAAATGTGTCCACTTTTTGCATAACTGCAAATCTTTTATTTTACGATTTACAGATAATAAAACTCCCTCCTAAAAATTAGGCGGGAGTTTATGTGCTTTCACTGTATTTAACAAACTGTCCACTGAATATTATGCTTCTTAAGTTCTTCTTCAAAGCTATATGGCATTTTTTTATCACAAATTACGTGTTGAATACGCGAAATTGCTGCTATACGATAATTCCCTTTCACGCCTACCTTCGTATGATCACATAAAATATATGTTTTCTCAGCTAATTTCATCATCGCCTCTGACAATTTCGCTTTCTCTAATTCAAAGCTGGAAACTCCAAAACTAGGTAATAACCCATCAATCGAAACGAACGCTTTATGAAAATGAAATTGCTGTATGACTTGCTGAGAAATAGACCCTGATACACGCGAATGCTTTGGAGATACTTTTCCACCTATAAACAAAACTTCACCGTGAAACATCTTTTTATTAATAGAAGAAATTAATTGTGTTGCGACTGGAAATGAACTTGTTACAATCGTTAAGTTTTTACGATGAACAAGGTATGGAACCATTTGAAGCGGTGTACTTCCATCATCAATTGCAATGACATCACCGTCTTCTACAAATGTCGCTGCTTTATAACCAATTCTTTTCTTCTCTTCTATATGTAGCATTTCTCTTTCTAACATTGGTGCCTCTACTCCAGCGCCTGGAAGTTGAACTGCTCCACCATACACTTTTTTCAGCTTCTTTTCACGATCTAATTCTTCTAAATATCGACGAATCGTTTCTGTTGATACAGCAAATTCTCTCGCTAATTCTGAAACCTTTACTTTCCCTTTAAATTCTACCTTTTCAAGAATGGTTCGCTTTCTTTCTTCTCCTACTACAGACATAGCTTCACCTCATTTATATCTCCCTTATAAACGTCCTTACTTATACAAAGCTATAATTTTCTTTATAAGTAGAAACTTCTTCATGAATATGAATACCGCGCTTTGCTAGCTCATCAAAAATCAATTGTGGATTTTCAAAGGCTTCTTCAGGCGTAACAACACCCACCCTATTTACATTTCCATTTGCAATTAACTCTGCAGCAATCCCAAATGGAATACCGACGTTTCTCGTATACGCTCTTAATTTTTCCCATCCTACAACAGAACCATCAGATAACGGATGTGTATGATATAACACATGTCTTTGCTTCTCATTATTTTTCATACCTATTACTTCTACATGAAGTGCATAACCATAAAGCTCTGTTTCTTGCCCTTCTTTCGATTGCAATAAATACTGTGAAATACAATCCATAATGCCTATTTCTTTCCCGTTTATTTCAATCTGATCATTACGCAATATGCCGTAATCATATAAAGCACGTACAAGTTGCATATTTTGCTGTGGCCAAGTTCCTCTCGTCTCTATCAGTTTGACACCTTTATTTTCTAATGCCTTTGCTAGCGTAATCGTTTCAGAATGCGGAATGATATACTGCGTTGCCTTACCATAAGGCTCTGGCAATTCTATTTCTCTCGGACGCGCAAACGGAGGTACTTGCTTAAATTCACCATCTTCATACACTGTACGCGATGGTAAATATGGATCATATTCATATGTCGTTGTCTCTGTAATTGATGCAGAAAAAGCAATCGGACGATACGAACCGTGACTTACACGGACAGACTCTACAGTATCCAATTGATTTGCTGCATGCATTGCCATCATTTGCGTTACACCCGGCGTCATGCCAAATCCAGGTAAACATATCTTTTCATTTTCAACAAATATAGCATGCGATTCATTTTCTTCACCAAATCCATTTAAGTTCACACCGTGACATCCTGCTTCTGCAATACAGCGGGTCGACAATCTGTTTAACTTTATCGTCGTACCGTCCATTACAATGTCATAACCAATCATTTTTGCAACCGTATCCTCGTGATCCGTTACATCTACTTTTACAAAATCAACACGAGGGTCGTTGAGCCATTCTACTACTTTACGGCCCTCTACCTCGTTAAAATCAGCTACTGTAATTGTCTCAAAAGATGAAAATTGAACTAAATCCAAAATAGCTTCGCGACAAATTTTACCTGCTCCACCTAAGCAAAACACTTTCACCCAATAACAGCTCCTTTAGCAATACTATCAACTAAGCGATTAATATCTTGTTCATGTACATCACCGATATTTCCAATGCGGAACGTATCTACTTTCGAAATTTTCCCAGGGTAAATAACAAATCCATAACGCTTTAATTCGTTATATAACTGTTGAAACTCGAATCCCTCTTTTGGATAAATGAAAGATGTAATAATAGGAGATTGGTATTCCTCATCTACTAGTGGCTTAAATCCGATTTCTCCCATTCTATTTACTAGTAGTTTTTGATTGTTGTAATATCGATTGTAACGCGCTCTTACTCCTCCCTCTTTTTCTAGTTCAAGTAGTGCTTGATAAAAAGCATGTACAACATGTGTAGGTGAAGTAAAACGCCATTTCCCATTTTGTTTTTCCATCGTTTCCCATTGATCATATAAATCAAGAGATAAAGAGCGTCCTTGCCCTTTACACTTCAATAATTCATCACGTTTTGCGATTACAAATCCGAATCCAGGAACCCCTTGAATACACTTATTCGCACTACTAATTAAAAAATCAATTTGTAAATCAGCAATGTCTATTTCAATCCCGCCGAAACTACTCATCGCATCAACAATTGTAACCTTTCCATACTGTTTTCCTAATTTACATACATCTACAATTGGATTTATAATGCCTGTCGTCGTTTCGCAATGAACAACTGCAATATGCGTAATCTCTTTATCTTCTTGCAATAACTTCTCTACTTCTACAATATTAGTAGGTTCCCACTCTTCTGTTTGACTGACCACTACATCAATCTGTAACATCTCTGCCATTTGCACAATCCGCTTACCGTACGCACCATTTGTACAAACGAGAATCTTCCCATTTGCCGGAATAACAGAACCAATTACTGCTTCAACTGAAAACGTACCGCTTCCTTGCATTAACACTGTTGTATATTTCTCTTCTTCCTTCGTCGCTAACGATACAAGTTTAGCTCTTACTTCTTGCACCATCGTATTATATTCATCATCCCACGTACACCAATCGTATAGCATAACTTCTTTTACTGATTTTGTTGTCGTTAATGGTCCTGGTGTTAATAATAAGTAGTGATTTTCAGTCATGATCCTATTCCCCTTTTATGAAATAATAAGTTCTTGTTTCTCGATATGTTCCATTACGCTTTCGAGTTCCTGCATCGTTTCTATCGTAAAGTGCGCCCCATTTTCAACGAAACGATTGCGAACTACTTCTATTTTTTCACGAAGTTCTACCGAATCCATATTCTCCACTTCCTCTTCCGTTAAACCGAGCTCGCTACTGCCAAGAATTACACCAACTGTCCACATTCCAGCATTTCTACCTTCTTTCATATCTGATACTGTGTCCCCAACTTTTATCATATGGTTCATCGGATACACACCAAGTTCCATTGCATTTTTATAGCACATCCATGGATATGGACGGCCTGCTGGAACATCATCTGGCGTAACAAGAAAATCAGGTTTATATCCTTGTAACGCTGCTTCCTTTGCTACAATATCCATCATTTCTCTCGTATAACCAGTCGTTGAACCAATTTTAATTCCTCTTTCACGTAAAGAAGCAATCACTTCTTTTACTCCATTAATCGGCGAAGCATAGCGTGGTAAAATAGCGAAGAGAATCTCTTCAAATTCTTCATACATCTCCTGAATGTCTGCTTCTGTTGGTAATTGTTGGAAAACACGATTCCACTCACTCGCAATACGAGGCATCTCAGTAAGTGCCCTTACATGATCTATTTTTAATAACCCCATTGGCTTACGAGCTTCTTCTGCTGTAATTGCTACACCCCGTTTATGAAAAATCTCCATGAATACTTCTAGTGGTGCAAAACATCCGTAATCAACTGTTGTCCCTGCCCAATCAAAAATAACTGCTTCAATTTTCATTCTGTCCATCACCTTTCTTACTTATCTTTTTTGCCATTGTGAAGTTCGGTTACGAAGTGCTTTCGTTCCCCATTCATATACAACTCTTACTACAATATTTGTAACAACAATAAGCACACTCATTGCAGCTGCTGGCGCCACATTTCCTGCATCATCCATATTTACGATTGATACGGCAGCTAGTTTAAAATCAGCTGCATATAGGAATACAACTGCCGATACAGTTACCATTGAATTTACGAAGTAGTACATTACCATTTCTAAAATTGCTGGTAAACACATTGGTACCGTTACTCTAAAGAATGTTTTATAAAACGGAATACCCATCGACTGCGAAACAAGCTCAAACTCTCGATCTAATTTCTTTAAAGCAGTCGTTGCCGTGACAAATGTTACAGAATAAAAATGAATGATATTTACTAGTACTAACACAGCGATTGTTCCGTATAAAGAATGAAACGGGTTCGTTACTGATAGTCCCAAAATTTGAATCGTTGGTTGACTAAAGAAAAAGACATATCCTAATCCGAGTACTAAACCTGGTATGGCTAAAGGAACGATAGAGAAAAAGTAACCTGTTTTTCGGAAGAATTGTAGCTGGTCTATTTTCTCAATTGCATATGCAAATACAAATGTTAAAATCGCCCCAATAACTGCTGTAACTGCTGAAACAATTACGCTATTTTTAAATGCTTCAAGTCCATCTCCTGTTAAACTCGAAAAATTAAAATGCTCAAATGTAAAACTCATATTATATGGCCATACTTTCACACTTGCAGCAATACCAACTGCCACAAATAACAGAATGATCATAAATGTAATCACACTACAGTATATGAATGAGATGACATCTCTTTTCTTATTAGCTATTATTCTGTATGGTACTGCTTTTGAAGATAAGAAATTCGCCTGCTTTCTTTGCGTAATACGATCAACTGCAAATGCGAATATAGCTGGGATTAATAAAATCATTCCAACTGTTGCACCCATCGACATATTTTGCTGTCCAATTACTTGTTTGTATACGTCAGTAGCAAGCACATTATATTGTCCACCAACAATTTTTGGTGCCCCAAAATCAGTGAAACTAAGTGTAAACACAACAAACATTGCACTAATTAATCCGTACTTTACACTAGGTAAAGTAACCGTGAAAAATTGTTTTGTTTTACTCGCCCCTAGCATATTAGAAGCTTCATATAAACGATAATCGGATCCTTGAAAGGCAATTAGTAATATGAGAAAGGCTTGCGGAAATGTATACATAACTTCAGCTATTACAATTCCTACTGGTCCATATAAAGGGATTTGTATACCTTCAAATAACCCAAACATTCCTTTCGTTACTAGCCCTTGATTACCAAATAAATATGTAAGTGCTATACCGTGCATCATCGTTGGTGCAAACAATGGTAATAACGCTACATACTGAAATACACGCTTTCCAAAAACATTCGTACGGGCAATTGCATATGCGTAAACGAATGCAATTGAAACTGAAATAATTGTTGTTGCGCCCGAAATCCATACCGTATTTTGTAAAGACTGAACTAAAGTTGGTGTTGTAAAATATTTACTGAAATTCGCTAAACCAATGAAAACTCCATCTTTATTATAAAAAGCTTGTGTAAATAGTTGTAATAGTGGTAATACAAGTATGACAAGGAAGGAAAGAATCATACCGATAATTACAAGCCTTTGGATCCATTCCTCTTTCCCTATACTTCTCTTAATCTTTTTTTTCGCACTTTCTACCTTGTAGTTTTCTAACATCTCCATCTATACAATGACCTTCTTTCCATATGACAACATATGATTTTCTGAGAAAGAGATTTGAATCGGCTTTCCTTTTCTAATATCAGCTACTTCTACTTCTGATGCTAATATATCCACTACAATTTTCTCATTATAAAGGTGTGTGTTTTCTTCTACGACTCGCACTTCCGTTCGATATACAGATCCACGAAATTCCATACTTTCCACAACTGTTTTAATACCGTCCTTTTGTACAATTGTTACATGTTCAGGACGAATTGCATGCTCTTCGTTATTTTTCGAAAAGAAATTAATAGAACCAATAAAATCTGCCACAAACGGATTGGCCGGTCTTTGATAAATCTCCTCTGGTGTTCCAATCTGCATAATTTCCGCATGATTCATTACAACAATTTTATCAGCCATCGTTAATGCCTCTTCTTGATCATGCGTGACCATAATAGTTGTTACTCCTACTTTCTCTTGCAAATCACGCATTTCTCTACGTAACTTTTCACGTACTTTTGCATCTAAAGCAGATAACGGCTCATCGAGTAACAAAATATCTGGAGACAGAGCGAGCGCACGTGCAAGTGCCACTCGCTGCTGTTGTCCACCAGACATTTGAGCAGGATATTTATCTTTTACATTCAGCAAATCTACAAGTTTTAACGCCTCTAGCGCTTTCTCTTTTACTTCTACTTTTCCATATTTTTTTGTCTTTAAGCCGTATTCAATATTTTCAAGTGCTGTTAAATTCGGAAATAATGCATACGATTGAAACACCATTCCGAAGTTTCTCTTTCCAGGAGGTAATGCTGTAATATCTTTTCCATTCACAGCTATACTACCTGTTGTTGCCTCTTCTAGCCCTGCTAAAATTCGAAGCAATGTCGTTTTCCCACAACCACTTGGGCCTAATAAACATACAAACTCATTTTTGTTCACAGTAAAAGAAATATCTTTTAACGCTGTAAATGCATCAAACTGTTTTTGAATGTGTTGAATTGATAAATATTCGCTCATTTTTTCTCTCTCCCACTCACTTACTTTTTCGGTTCTGCTTTTTGGCCAAACTCTTTTTCCCATTTTTCTAAAATTTTGTCACGATTTTCTGCTGCCCACTTAAAGTCATTCTTTTTGTATAACTTTTCTGTTACATCTTTAGGGAATCCATCTGGAAGTTTATAATCATTTTTAATTGTCGCAAATCCATTTTTCTCGAAGTATAACTTCATTACATCATCAGTAATCGCCCAATCTAAAAATGCTTGCGCTAATTTTTCATTTTTTGCATTATCTTTTTTAATAAGTGCGTTCGCTTCTACTTCCCAACCTAATCCTTCTTTCGGCAATACAACTTCAACTGGTGCACCTTTTTGTTTCTCTTTCAAAGCACTATAAACCATTGATACGCCAACTGGATATTCACCCGCTCCTGCTAATTTCGCTGGTTTTGATCCTGAATGCGTATAACTTGCCATATTATCATGAAGTTTCTTCATGTAATCCCAGCCTTTATCTTCACCCATGATTTGTAGCCATGCAGAAACTGTTAAAAATCCTGTTCCAGATGATGCTGGATGTGGCATAACAAGTGTTCCTTTATACTCTGGTTTCGTTAAATCTTCATATGATTCTGGCATCGGTAAATTTTTCTTCTTTAACTCTTCTTTATTTACAGCAATCCCCGTCATAAATGCAGTATTTCCTACCCATTTTTCAGGTTGCTTATCATCTTTAAATTGTGGAAGAACACGATCTGCTCCTTTTGGAGAGTATCCTTTTAACATATCTTTTTTATCTAAAGCTAATAGACTTGATGCCGCAGTTCCCCATACAACATCTGCTTGTGTATTTTTCCCTTCAGCTAGCAATTTCGCAGTAATAACTCCTGTTGAATCACGTACAATGTTCAATTTCACATCAGGATATTTCTTTTTAAAGGAATCAAGATAAATTGGTACAAGCTCTTCTTCAATTGCTGTGTAAACAGTTAATGATCCAGATAATTTGTCATCTTTCACTTTCGCTCCAGCACTTTCTTCCTTCTTTGCACCACACCCCATTAATAACGAAAATACCATTCCAGTCGCTACAGCTTTAAAGATTGTTTTTTTCACTGTTTCTCTCTCCTTTTACAAATCTTATGTACAACTCAAATATAAACAACTAGTGTAAAAGCAGTATTAAACCAACATTAATCTTTTGTTTGTTGTTTGTTTTTGTGTAATACGTTGCTACTTCTATGTTTTTTCGCATTTTTCTGCTAATAGAAAACACTAAATTTACAAATAATTAAAAAAACCTTTATAATCCCACAAAAAAATGAGGCGTTTGTAAAAAACGCCTCATTTTTGTTTCCCTTTTTTTGAATTACGATTCGCATACTTTGCGCTATTTTCTCCTTCATACTCTAATGCAAATTCTGCATCTGGTAAGCTTTCTTTCGGAGTTTTATTATTATTGATTGCCGCATTTTGTTTCACTTTTCTTTTTACCAATACATTCACCTGCTCTCAAGAAATCACTTTCTACTCTAGTTTGAAACAACTTAAAATAATTATTACTGGCAAGTGTTAACAAGTACATAAGAGGCGTTAGATGGAAATACTACATATGAAGAAATCATTATAAAAAGGAGCGATAATTTTGAAGAAAAAAGAAAAGATTCAATCACCCATTTTAGACGAAACGCTCCCGCATCAAATGAATTTTCCATCTTTTAAAGGAACAGGAAAAACGATGCAACAACCTTTTGTGAATCAATATAATGTTGTAATTGGAGACAGTAAATATAATTCCGAGAACAGTCCGCTTAACAATTGGAGTGATGAAGTAGATCCTGCCATTATGGCTGGCGATGAGTGGATCCATCCTACAAATGATATTGGGTGGATTTCAGAAGAAAATCAAGAGTTGCTAAAAAACGAAGCGGATAATAAAGATGAAGCTTTCATGCATCCACAATTTGGAATTAACGACTAAAAAACCATTCTACCTAACGTAGGTAGAATGGTTTCATACTATCCAATAATAATCCGCTCTTTCGGGTATTTATAGCGAGGTGGTTGTTCCCTTCCACCACTAGCTAAAATAAATGTTAAAATACCAACGCGTCCGATAAACATAAGCACAATAAGTACAAGTTTCCCAACAGTTGTTAAATCAGGCGTGACACCTGTTGATAGTCCCGTCGTTCCGAAAGCAGAACAAACTTCAACAATTAAGCTCATAAGCGGTACATTTTCCGTAATAGATAAAATGAATAGCGCAGTAGCACATAACAAAATCCCCATCGTCATAACGACAGATGCTTTCAGTACATCCTCTTCATGTAGCTGACGTTTGAAGACTCTAACTGTTCTACCGCCCCTTGCAAAGGTGTATAGTGACAATATACTAACAGCAAATGTAGTTGTACGTATTCCGCCCCCAACCGAACTTGGAGATGCCCCTATAAACATTAATATACTCATAAATAAAAGCGTCGGTTGTGATAATTCACGTATATCCATTGTTGCAAGTCCACCACTTCGCGTCGTCACAGATTGGAATAATGTATAAAATACAGTTTCATGCCATGACTTTCCTACTAAAAAATGATTTCTCTCCAGTAAAAAAATCATAATTGTACCCACAACAACGAGTGCAAAAAATGTTGTTGTCGTCAATTTTGTAAATAATGAAAAACGGAATAATTGTTGTCTCCTTTTACTAAGGAATTGTTTCACTTCCATTAGCACAGGGAAACCAATCGCTCCTAAAATAATTAGTAACATATGAATCATTTGAACAATATAATCTTTTTTATAAGGAATTAATGATTGTCCTGTTAAATCAAATCCGCCGTTCGTAGTCGCACTAACAGCTGCAAAGAAACCGTGAAAATAAGCTTCTTGCCAAGTCGGAAAGTAAAGTAAAAATCTTGTCCCCAATAAGATTGCTCCAATAAGTTCTATTGAAATAATTACAATTAAAATAGAACGCATCAATTCTACGAGACCCGATAAATTTCCTTGATTATGGTCTGCCATAATTAATCTTCTTCTTTGCAAACCAATCTTTTTCCCCGTAATGATCCAAACAAATGTCCCAAGCGCCATAATTCCTAAGCCGCCTAATTGTAAAATAAGAGCTAAAACAATAATTCCTGCTGTAGTAAACGTATCTGAAATCGTAATAACAGACAGTCCCGTAACACTTACCGCACTAACCGATGTAAAAAGCGCATCTATAAATGTCCATTTCACACCAGGCTTCGTAACAAACGGTAAACTAAGCAATATCACCGATACAACTACCGCTAATAAATAAAACAAAACGATGAGTTGTACAGGACGTAATTTTTGTAAAAACTTTTTTATATCTCTCATTCCATCACTTCGCTACCTTTTTTCTATCGATTAAATAAAGAAAAATCTTTACTTTCTTTATTTGTAAATAACTGCTCAAATAATTTGGCAAAGACCATTCCATATACAGTTCCATTACCTCCATACGGCAATGCATAAAACAAATTATGTATCTTTTCGTCTTCTTTTAAAATGGGGAGACCATCATGAGTACCACCAAATGCGGCTGCCCAATAGTAGTCTGCCTGTATATTTTTATACTGCGGGAACATCTCTTTTACAATATTAATAAGGATATCACGCTTATGCAATAATTTCGTATCACCAATTGTTTGAATTTGTAGCGCTTCATCTAATCCGCCTACAATAATGCGGTTTCGATACGTTCGAAAATATAAGTAGGGCCGTGCCGTTTCCCAAATTAACGATCGCTCATGCCAGCCTTCAAATTGATCTATTTCATTTGTTACAATTGCATAAGAGGTGTCTACTGTTGTATTTTTTTCTTTCTTTCCAAAAAGCGCCTCATAACCTGTCGCCATAATAATATTCTTTGCTACAATTTGATTTCCTGTTTTCGTGTAACAAATTAAATCATTTTTGCGTTTTTTTATATGTATTGCCTCTGTATGTTCATATATATTAGCTCCCATTTGGTTTGCTTTATGCAAAAAACTATACGCTAGTAAATACGGATTCACCTCAGCATCACCTTGCGTATATAACGCTGCTTGTTTTGCAAAAGAATAACGTTTCTTAATATCAGCTTCTGTAAAATATTCAACTGGAAATCCATAATTCTGTAACGTATTATATTCCTCTTGTAAAAATGAGACATCCTCACTTTTACTTGCATAATATAAACTATTTCGCGGAATAAAATGGGGATTAATATCAAGAGTCGGTATAACCTCTTCCATTGTTCTTAGCGCTTCATAACAAAGCTTATATGCTCGTACCCCTTTTTCTTTACCAAATGTATGGATAAGAGAGGTTAACGATTTATCATGAAGAAATTGTAGTAAACCTGTATTAGCAGCTGTGCTACCACACACAATTGCTCTTTTTTCAATAAGTGTAACACTCATGCCAATTTTCGCTAACGAATGCGCTATATGAGCACCGGCTTCGCCGCTTCCAACTACGAGCACATCACATATCATATCATTTTCTAACAGTGGATAACAAGGTACAGAAACTCCTGTATTCCAAAACAACTTACCCATCATAAGTTTCATAATTATACTCCTAAAATATAAATTTCTCCTTTCTATGTTTTGTTATTTTTCATAAAAAAATCCAACTAACATAGGCTAGTTGGATTTTTTTATTTTTAATTAGAACGCTCTTCAAGCCAATTTCCAATCGTCGGATATGTTTGTTTTACAGCTGTTCCACCGTAAACGATAGACATATGCCCTGTTGGTAAACATACATATTGTTTATCTGTGCTAGAAATATGGTCTAGTAATGCTTCTACTTGACATGGCAAAGCGATATGATCGCGTTTCCCGGAAATATTTAAGACATTCGCCTTAATATTTGCAAGGTCTACCTTTTGTCCGCGAATAACGAGTTCACCCTTAACCAACTTATTATTTTGATAAAAATCACGAATCCACTGTCTGTATGATTCACCTGGGAACGGAATACCATCACCAACCCACTTTTGAACCAATCTCCAGCTTTCGACGAAGCGCTCATTCTCTGAACGATCTACTAAAGCAACATATGGACCAACAAAGTTCGTAATTGGCTTTAACATTTTGTTTCCGAAATCAATCATTTCTGGCGGAATATTTCCAAATGTATCAACCGCTTTATCTAAATTGAAGTATTTCTCATCTAATAAAGGGCCATACAATCCTGTTTCAGAGAAATCAAAAGGACTTGTCATGAAAATTAAATTACGAATTGGCATGTGCGGATGAAGTGCTGCATAAATAGAAGTTAGCGTTCCACCCATGCAATAACCAAGTAAAGAAATCTCGTCCGATTTTGCAGTTCGCATTACTTTTTTTACTGCTTTTGCAATATAATCAAACACAAAATCATCAAATTTCAAATGACTATCTTCTAAACCAAATGTGCCCCAATCAAGCATATACACATCAAAACCACGATCCACTAGATATTCCACTAAACTATTTCCAGGAGTTAAATCCATAATATATGGTTTATTAATAAGAGCATATATTAACAGAATTGGAACTCTTTGTGTTTTTTCTTGTTTTGGAATGTAGCGATAAAGCTTCGTCTTATTCTTCGTCCAAATAACCTCTTTCGGCGTTAACCCTACTTGCGGCTCTGGTTCACGTAATAAAATTTCACTCGCCCTTTTCACTCGGCGGTATGCTTTTCGGTACTCTTCTGGGTATAGCTCTAATTGCTTTTCCCATTCTGTTGCGAATGTAGTCATTTTTCTATCTCCTTTTTGGTCGATTTCCTTCTTAAAAAAAGAAGTGCATTCCTGCTATGGATATGCACTTTTTTCTTACTTCATTACATATATAATCCGCCGTTAATGTTTAATTGTTGACCTGTGATATACGCACCGTCACGGCATAGGTATACTACACCTTTTGCAATTTCATCGGCTTGACCAAAACGTTTTTTCGGGATTTTTGCAACGATTTTTTGACGTACTTCTTCTGGTACTTCTGCTACCATTTCAGTATCAATAAATCCTGGGCAAATAGCGTTTACAGTGACATTTGTTTTTGCAAGTTCTAACGCTAATGATTTTGTAAATCCTAACATACCCGCTTTTGCTGCTGAGTAGTTTGTTTGGCCAAATCCACCTGCTTGACCAATAATAGAAGAAATGCTAATAATTCTTCCTTCTTCCGCTTCTGTTATGTATGGAAGAACAGCGCTTGTCGTATTAAATACGCTACTTAAATTCACGTCAATTACGCGCTCCCAATCTTCACGATTTAACTTTTTGAATGTACGATCTCTTGTAATACCAGCATTATTAACAAGAATATCAACTTTACCAAAATGATTCACAGCTTCTTCTACAAGTCGGTTTGCATCTTCTACTTTAGAAACATCCGCTTGCACTGCATAAACATCATGTCCGTCTTTTCCTAATTCATTTACTAAATTTTCAGCTGCTTCTTTACTGCTATTATAGTTAATAACTACTTTTGCTCCCTCTTGTGCTAATGCTACTGTAATTGCTTTTCCAATTCCTTTTGCTCCACCTGTTACGATTGCTACTTTTCCATTTAATTGAACCATTTCTTTTCCCCCTTAAATGAATTTGTGAACGATTGTTATGAATCATTTTGGTACTCATACTATAGAGTCCATATATAATTATGTTTCGCTGTTTATACGTGAAAAGAGATTCTCCCTCTCTCTTTTATCTGTTATAAACAAGCGCTTTTATCATTTTTTATTTTCTGGCTTATTCGCAGGCTTTACCTCTTCTTTTACAGGTACTTGTAGTTTAGCTAGTACTGCATTTTGCTTTTCTAGCAATTCTAAAATTTGATCTACTTTTGTTTCAAGCGTACGAATATCTTGTTTCACTTTCGTCACATCACGCTTTAATGTAGGAGCTTGTCCTAAAGAATCGACTTTCTCCTCTAGAAACTCCTCAATGTTATCTACTTTATTTTCTAAGTTAATAACTAGCGTAGCTACTCTTGCGATATCCTCTTTCGTCGGCACATTTACTTGTTCTAAATAGTTTTTTGTCGTATCATTTAATGCTTTTTGATAAAACAAATTCAAATCTAGAACGCTGCCCATCCAAGCAGAATATTCTTCTGTTTTAATTGTTTCATTGAGCGCTTTTCCCCAAAATGTTTCGGTTTGTTCATAAGCATTTTTCCATGCTTGTAGTGGATCGAATTTTTGATCAATCACTTTACCTACACTCCCTTTTTCGTTTTTGAAACAATTCAACCTATTCACTATTTTCTAATATTCTGAATAAAACTTCAAGTCTATATTTTATTTTTTTCTATTTTCTAACAAATGTGTTGACTTTAAAAACAGATAGGTGTAAATTGCACTTATAAGCAAAAAATTCCATCTAACTGATTCATGAGGTGATGCACAATCATGCTACAAAATGAACCAGAACAACGCGAAAGTTTGGAGAGCAACCAAGCGAAGCAACCAAACTCCATGCCAAAAAACTTCTTAGTTCCCTTCTTACTTCTCTGTCTAAAAGACTGGAGTCTTCATGGTTACAAACTTATTCAAATGCTAATGGATATCGGCTTTTCTTCTGTTGACCAAGGTAATGTTTATAGAACACTACGCAAATTAGAAAAAGAAAACCTTATTTCTTCTACTTGGGATACAAGCGATGGAGGGCCGGCAAAAAGAATTTATTCTTTAACTGAATATGGAGAGCAATATTTAACAACATGTGCGACTTCTTTTGAACATTATCAAAATATGTTGCGAACGTTTTTCACGTTATACACCAATGCATTCTTTCCATTTTCTACTTCTCCAGAAAAGGATGAAAAGGATTCTTCATCTTCACCTGGTGGTACAGCAGAGTAATCTGCGTTCACAATATGCAAAAAAACATTTGGGGGTCAAACAATGGAAACTAAACCATACGAATTAGTCGATGCATTTTGGAAAAACTGGTCTCAATCACTTTCCCTTTTCTCTTCAGCTGGGAAACAATTAGAGCAGCTTACTTTAGAAACATTAAAACAACAACAAGACGCTTTGCATAAATTAACATCAGGAGTAGATGAACTAGAAAAAGAACTACAACAACTCACTGCTCAGTTCAACAACCAATATACAGATTACGTGAAACAATTAACTGGAAACTCCTTAAATGATCAAATTAACGAGTGGCAGGACAAATGGAAGGAACTTTCTGCTCATATGCATCAACTTACTGTTTCTCCTACAAAAACATCTTTGTCAATTCTTACACAAACAAGCGGTCAATTTGAAGAAACAACAAAACAATTTATTGAGCAACAACAATTACAACGTGAAGAGGCTCAAAAACAGTTAGAGGGTTTTTTGGAAGAGTTCAAGTCAAAACAGTTGGAACTCGCAAAAAAGTTCGAGGAAAACTCAAAAAATCTATTTACTTCCATCAAGTAAGAAAAATGTGGGAGCTAACTGCAGCACAAACAAAACTCTTTCTTCCTCCTACTACATCAAGATGGCTGGCATTTTTCGATATGGAAAAGAAGGAGGACAAAATGAATCCATTCCAAGAAGCACAAACCGTCCCGGAGCTTCATTATGATGAGATTCAAGTCGGTGATCAAGCATCCCTTACAAAAACAATTACAGATGAAGATGTTATCAATTTTGCAAAATTGACTGGGGATGTGAATCCTATTCACATTTTAGACTCTTTTGCAAAAACGACAATGTTTAAAGAACGCATTGCCCATGGTATGCTCGTTTCGAGTTTTATTTCTACCATCCTTGGAACGAAACTCCCAGGCAAAAATACAATTTATTTATCCCAAAATGTTTCATTCCGTGCCCCTGTCAAAATCGGTGATACACTTCGCGTTGTGGCAGAGGTTATTAAGAAGCGTGACGATAAAAAAATCATTACGTTGCAAACAAATATATATAATCAATCGGATGATATTGTCGTGGAAGGTACAGCGACAATACTAAAAAAAGAGTAGCAAATTTGCTACTCTTTTTTCTATCCAATAACTTCTAATCACACCGATTACTTCCGCGTATGAGCACGCCGGTTCCACATAAAATAACAGTACCAATTCAGATAAGTACTTATCTGGACTGGATTACTCATAAGGATGTGTATCATCATGGCAAAAACAAACAAATTACTAGTTCCAGGTGCTGAACAAGCACTTGATCAATTTAAATATGAAATTGCACAAGAATTCGGCGTAAGCTTAGGGTCTAATACAGCATCTCGTTCTAACGGATCAGTTGGCGGTGAAGTAACAAAACGTCTTGTTTCTTTAGCTCAACAACAATTACGCGGATAATAATATAACATATGGCTTAGAGGCAGATATTCTCTGCCTCTTTCTATTTTTCACATACATAATCGGACTTTTTCACATACTAGTAAGAGCAAACAGAAAGGAACGATATATAACATGAAACGGATTAACATTCGTATGAGTCCTCCCCGCGTTCTTACTTTGTCTTTTATCATGTTATCAATTATAGGTACATGCTTATTAAAGCTTCCAATCGCTACAACAACGTCTATTTCATGGCTCGATGCTTTATTTACAACAGTTTCTGCCTGTACGGTTACAGGGCTTGGTGTTGTGGACACTGGAAAAGTATTTACTTTGTTTGGACAATGTATCATTTTAACGCTTATACAAGTTGGCGGACTTGGTATTATGAGCTTTGCTGTCTTAATTGCGATTATGCTCGGCAGAAAAATCGGTCTTCAAAACCGTATTTTATTACAACAAGCATTAAATCAAACGAATATAGGCGGCGTCATCCGTCTTGCCAAAGCATTATTTTTATTCTCTTTTACAGTCGAATGTATCGCTACTTTAATTCTTTCTTTTGAGTGGGTACCAAAATACGGGGTTACCAAAGGGATCTATTATAGTTTTTTCCATTCAATCTCAGCCTTTAACAATGCTGGTTTTTCTGTGTGGAGCGATAATTTAATGTCCCATTCTCATAGCATTATTGTCAATTTCGTCATTTCCTCTCTCATCATTTTAGGTGGAATTGGTTTTACAGTGATCGTAGACATAAAAAGAAAGAAAAACTTTAAAAACCTTACACTACATTCAAAACTTATGCTCTCTTCTACTCTAATCATCAACATTATTGCTACCCTTTTTATTTTTATATTCGAGTTCCATAACTCTCTTTCTATGAGAGGTTTTACCCCATTTGAAGAAGGAATGGCCTCTTATTTCCAAGCAATTTCAACGCGAACTGCCGGGTTTAATACAGTTGATATTTCTACATTGTCAAAACCTTCCCTGCTATTAATGATGCTACTTATGTTTATTGGTGCTGGTAGTGCTTCAACGGGTGGGGGGATTAAGTTAACAACATTTTTAATCATATTTTTTGGTGTATTTAAATTTTTACAAGAACAAGAAGATATTGTCGTATTTAAAAAATCCATTAAAGATACTCTCATTGTCAAATCATTAACCATTACTATTATTTCTATTTCATTTATCTTTTTTGCTATTTTAATTTTGAGTATTACTGAACGAGTTCCTCTATTGATGAGTGCTTTCGAAGTATTTTCAGCATTTGGGACTGTTGGCCTCAGTATGAACTTAACACCCCACTTAACTATAATTGGAAAAGCGATTATTATTTTTATGATGTTTTTTGGGAAAATGGGTCCTTTAACATTGGCATTTTCATTTGCTCGTAAAAAGAACCGAAAAATAAAATATCCGAATGAAGATATTTTAACAGGTTGACAACCGTATAAATTATCCATATAATGAGAATACAATAACATATCTCCAAAGGGGAGTAGCGTCCAAGAATATATCTTGGAAACAAAGTCGTCATTACGTAGAACTTAGTTCTTCCGGCTTTGTTGGCATTTTTATTACATATGTCTAGCAAGACCTTTGCCTATTAACGGCAGAGGTCTTTTTTGCATTCATTTCCAGATTCTCCCAAAGTTAATAGGCAGGAGTATGGGGAAACTAAATAGTGGGGAAATTCTTCACTTATTTAGAAGTTATAGAGATGAGAGGAGAATGTACATGGATGTATCATTATTATTGGAGTATGGTTGGGTATTACTCATCCTAATTGCACTTGAAGGGATTTTAGCGGCTGATAACGCTCTTGTTCTTGCAATTATGGTAAAACATTTACCAGAAGAAAAACGAAAGAAAGCACTATTTTACGGATTAGCGGGGGCATTCGTTTTCCGATTTGGATCGTTATTTATGATTTCGTTCTTAGTCGATGTATGGCAAGTGCAAGCAATCGGTGCCATCTACCTTATGTTTATCGCTGGTAATCACTTATTTAAAACATATGTTAAAAAGAATACAGATGAAGAAACAGAAGAAAAAGAAGCAAAGAAAAAACAAGAGAACTTTTGGTGGACTGTATTTAAAGTTGAGGTTGCTGATATCGCCTTCGCAGTTGATTCAATTTTAGCTGCTGTTGCACTAGCAATGACTTTACCAAAAACAGGACTAGGTACAATTGGTAGTCTTGATACTGGGCAATTCGTTGTTATCTTTGTAGGTGGACTTATCGGATTAATCATTATGCGATTTGCAGCAACTGCTTTCGTACAAATCTTAAAACGTAAACCAGGGCTTGAAATTGCAGCATTCTTAATTGTAGGTTGGGTTGGTGTGAAGCTAGCAGTTTATACATTAGCACATCCTGCATTAAATGTAATTCCACATTCATTCCCAGAATCCACTCCGTGGAAGCTTACATTCTGGATTGTATTAGTCGGAATCGCAGTTGGTGGTTGGTTCTTCTCAAAAGAAGTAGAAGTAAAAGTGGAAAAGAATTTAGACGAAAAAGCGCTGTAATTACAGCGCTTTTTCTTTTTCCTTTCTTCCTCGCAATGTCCAGAAAAAATTCCATTATACTACCTTTTGTAAACGTTTTCTTAATGTATGTATGTCCTTTTTGTGAAACATTGCACAAACTTATTGAAAGTAAGAACAATTCCATGTACTTTATTCATATAAGGAGTATTTATAGAAGATTTACTAAAGGAGCGTATTACTCATGCTAGAACAAGGACTAGATTATGTTGTCAAACTGGCTAAAAGCAAAAAGAAAATACTAGATACAAACCCAATGCAATATTTCATTCGTGCTGCACTTGCTGGTATTTATATCGGTTTTATTATTGTACTATGTTTTAAATTAGGTAACTTTTTTCACATTGCAGATTCACCAGCAACTTATTTAGCCGCTTCTATGTTTTTCGGGATTGCTCTCGTACTTATTATATATGGCGGTGCTGAATTGTTTACTGGGAACACAATGTACTTTACTGTCGCAACTTTAAGAAAAGAAACAACGATTTCTGATACACTTCGTAACTGGGTTGCTTGTTATGCAGGTAACTTAGCCGGCGCATTATTCTTTGCCTTACTATTTTACGCAACTGGAATTTTTGAAGCAATTGATCACGGTCACTTAATGAGTAAAGTCGTTGAAGGAAAGATGAATACACCTACGATGCAGTTATTCTTTAAAGCCATTTTATGTAACTGGCTCGTATGTCTTGCTTGCTTCTTACCTTCTCAGGTTAAAGGTGACACAGCAAAAATAATGGTCATGATGCTACTTGTTTTCACATTCTTCTTATCTGGTTACGAACATAGTATTGCAAACTTATCACTCTTTGCTTTATCTTTAGTTTCACCGCATCCTGAGACAATTTCTTTTTCAGGTGCTATTCATAACTTAATTCCTGTTACAATTGGTAACATTATTGGCGGATCAGTATTTGTCGGTATGGTATACCACTACTTAACAAAGAAAACGCCTGAAGTTCAACAGGAAGAAACTGAAATCGCAACAGCTCAACAAGAAGAGATTATTCCTTTACAAGCCCATATGAAACATTAAAAACTCCAAAGTTTTACTTTGGAGTTTTTAGCTTCCCACGTATTTAATAACAAGGTGAGGAGTAATTTCTCCTTCTTCCTTTCCCTTATCCATTCTCTGTTTCATCTTGTACATACCGATGACATCATTCGTATGAAAGCGAATTTCATTTACATATAACCCCTCTGTACAAAAAGCTTCTACAAAATCTAGTCCATTTTTCGCTCCCCATCCCATATTAAAATCAAGAGAAAGAATATTCACATCATAATCCCGAACCATTTGCAAAGCACATTCTACTGTAGTTGCGGGCACATACCGAACGGGCAACTTCTTTGATCATCCATATATACGTTCATTTTCGATTCCCTCTCTAATTTGAATATGCGGCCAATACATAACATATTGCCCCGAGACTAATAAAAGGACCAAATGGAATTGGCTTTCGTACTTCTATACGTTTTAATCCGATACCAATCCCGAAAAAACAAAGACTAAAACAAGATGCTAAAAATAAAACGATAAAAACTCCTTTCACTCCTACTATAAATCCAAGTAACGAAAGTAGTTTTATATCTCCTCCGCCAAGCCCTTCTGGATATATCTTTTGCATGCAATATAACAAAATAAATATAACACCACTACCAGCTATACTATCTGTCCAAGTAACTAATTGTACAAAAACACTTTCGAGAATGAGTAAAAAGGCAAACGAAATTAAAATACAATCAGGAATTAACATATATAAGTAATCTGTAACTGAAATAATAAGAAGTAGCGAAAAAAGGGATAAAATAATAATAAGCTCTCGTTCTATTCCAATCATATACACTGTAAGAAGAAATATACCTCCTGTTATACATTCAAATGCTACATACATAATTGGAATTTTCCTCTTACAATTCGTACAACAGCCTCTTTGTATATAAAATGAAATGATGGGGATTAGTTCTTTTGTCCTTAGCACATATTTGCAATAATCACAATGTGAACGCGGGGTAATAATAGAAGCACCTAATGGAACCCTCATCGCAACTAGCATAAAAAAAGAACCAAACACCATCCCTGCTAACAGTGCATATAAATAAGTGAACATCCCTTCCTCTCCTTTCCCAAAAAACATAGCAAAAAAAGGAGAGAACTTCTACTTCATATTATCCTTTATTCTACTAAAAAGCAGGCCATTTCCTGGCCTGCTTTCCCCTCTTTTATACGATGAAATAAACTGCTTTTAATGGTCCATGTACTCCGACAACAAGATTCATCTCGATGTCAGCCGAGTTACTTGGCCCTGTAATAAAGTTAATACAAGATGCCGCTGTCTCCCCATTTTCTACGCGTGAGTTCATATCCTGAACTGCTTGTGTAATACGAGGCACAAGTGTTTCACGTGGAATAATAGCAAAATATACAGTCGGTAAAAAGTGTAAAGAACGCCCTTGACCTTTATGACTTTGTACAACAATTGTACCAGATTCAGCTAATGTATAATCACTAAATGCAATACCAATATTCGCTTTTTCAGCTAAACGCATATTTTCGTCTTTTCTCTCTGGATCCCATACATTTACTTCAACATCTCGCTTTGGAAGTTCTTCTTTAAATAAAGATGTTAAACCATATGCATCAAAACGCGCATCTGCTGATAATAAAATAGGTCCCCCGCCGTTTTCCATGATTACTTTTTGAAGGTCTTCACCTAAACGGTCGTTTGTCGTTTCTACTACAGTTGTATGAATGTTTGTACATTGCTCTTTAAACACTTCTAGTAATTCTTCTTGTGAATAATCTTTTAACGTTTCTATATTCACATTACTTTTCCATACTGGACGCTCTACACCTTCTGTTTTACGCGCGCGCCCAAGTTCTTTTGCAATGTTATCTAGAAAGGCATCACGGTTTTGAATTAATCCTGTCATTATTTATCCCCGCCTTTCTTATGATCTTTATACCAATCACGGAATCGTTCTTTACTTGGAGCTGGGAATTCACGAATATCCGTCCAGTTTTTAAGTGGTCCAACACCTTTTGATACACGATTACCAGATGTAAATGGACTCATTGCCGCTGGTGCCATTTTTGAACCCATTTTATATAAAGCAGCTGAAGAAGCACCCATACTAAACATTTTCATAGCCAGTTTTTCTGCAAGTGGTGCACGACCTTCTTGCTCAACGATGACTTGACGATGTTTTAATAATAAATCATGCAATGGAATTTTTACTGGACAAGCTTCTGTACATGCTCCGCATAAACTAGATGCATAAGGAAGCTCTTTGTAATCATCATATCCACCTAGAAGCGGTGTTAATACCGCACCGATTGGTCCTGAGTAAATCGATCCATATGAATGTCCACCAACGTGACGATATACAGGACATACATTAACACAAGCAGCGCAACGAATACATTGTAATACTGAACGGAATTCAGATCCAAGAATTTGAGAGCGACCATTATCAACAACAACTAAATGAAATTCTTCAGGTCCATCAACTTCCTCTTCTTGAATTGGCCCCGCTACTGTTACATAACTTGTTAATTTTTGACCTACTGCACTACGACATAGTAAACCAACTAAAACATCTAATTCTTCCATTGTCGGAACCATACGTTCCATACCCATTACCGCTATTTGTGTTTTAGGAATTGACATAACAAGATCTGCATTACCTTCATTCGTTACTAAACAAAGAGAGCCAGTATTTGCAACAGCAAAGTTACAACCAGTTACACCAATTTCTGCATCCATAAATTTCTCACGAAGTTGTTTACGAACAAACTTTGTCATTTCATACGGGTCATCAGAATTTTCATAGCCTAGCTTTTCTTTAAATACATCGCGAATTTGCGTTCTATTTTTATGAAGTGCAGGTGCAATAATATGTGAAGGTGGATCGTTATCTACTTGCAAGATATATTCTCCTAAGTCACTCTCTAACACTTCACAGCCAATCTCTTCAAGCGCATGGTTCATACTGATTTCTTCTGTTACCATCGACTTTGATTTTACTATCTTTTTTGCCTGCTTCTTTTTTGCAACGTCTTGAATATACTTTGCTGCTTCCTCTTTCGTTTTCGCAAAGTACACGTGTCCGCCTCTTTTTGATACATTTTCACTTAACTGCATTAAGTAATAATCAAGATTTTCTAACGTATGTTGACGAATTTGTTCACCTAGTTCACGCCACTCTTCCCAGTTTCCTAGTTCATCTGCGGCTTTTAAGCGATTCGTATATAAACGCGTTTGTGCAGAAGATACTGCTCCACGCATAAACGAATCTTGAATTCCATCACCAACGCGATCATTAAATTTTTTCTCACTGATTTTCATAGACATAGCTTATGTTCCCCCTTCATGAGCGACTATTCAGTACCTCAGCAATATGCATTACTTTTACTTCTTTTCCTAAACGCTCAATACGTCCGCCAATGTTTAACAAACACCCACAATCTGCACCGATTAAATAATCTGCACCTGTTTCCATTACACTATCTACTTTTTCGTCTACCATTTGCTCAGAAATTGGAGTCATCTTAACTGAAAACGTTCCCCCAAACCCGCAACAATTTTGCACGTTTGGCAAATCTCTCACAGTTAATCCTTTTACATTTGATAATAAAATTCCTGGTGCTTCTTTTATTCCAAGCATACGTGTCATATGACATGATTTATGAATAGTAGCGACCCCTGGTAAACTTGCACCAACATCAGTAACCTTTAAAACATCCACAATAAACTGTGTAAATTCATAAGTTTTATCAGCAACTTTTTGTGCACGTTTAGCCCACTTTGGATCATCTTTGAAAACATGTGGATACTCATGAAACATTGTCGCACAAGAACCAGATGGCGTAACAATATATTCTGCATCTTCGAAAGTTTCAATCATATGTTTCATTGCTTCTTTTGCTGCTTCTACATGGCCGCTATTATAAGCAGGCTGACCACAACAAACTTGCGCTTCTGGAAATTCAATTTCACAACCTAAACGCTCCAACACTTCAACCGTTGCTTTACCGACATTTGTTTCAAACATATCGACTAAACAAGTAACAAATAAAGTAACTTTCATAACTATTACTCCCCCTTTTTACAACTTCACCAACAAACATATGGTCATCAGATGACTAAGCAGAGAAGAAATAGGCTCAACCATGGCCTATCCTCTCCCTCTTCTAAAGAAAACGCTTACTTAATCTTTCTCTATTTTATCAGAAAATTAAATTTTTAAAAGATTAAATTACGAATTTATATCGTTTTTACCTGTGACAATATGTTCTACATTTGTTAAGTGATCTAGCATTGCTTGCTGCGCTAATTCTACATCTTGTTTTAACACCGCATCATATATAACTTGATGCTCTTCTATAAGTCGTTCTGATGTCGTTTGTTCACCATATAAAATAATGCGTCTTGATTCACCAATCGTTTCAGCAATCATCTCTGAAACATGATTCATGAGTTCAAGCAAAATGCTATTATGCGAAGACTCTGCAATTCCCATATGAAATTGAAAATCGGCTTTTTCGCCAGCCTTTTCATCTCCAATGCTCTTTGCCATTTCATCTAACCAATGTTTCATATTTTGTAAATTATCTTCCGTACGTTTTGCCGCCGCTACTCGAACTGCCCCCACTTCAAGCACCTTTCGTACTTCTAATAAATTCAAAATATCTTCTTTCTTCATTAATAATCTATTGTTTAATGATTTCGTTAATGAAGAAGAATCGAAGTTCTTCACATATGTACCTTCTCCTTGTTTCATCTCAATTAAGCCCATCGCTCTTAGCGCACTTAGCGCTTCACGAACAGCAGATCTGCCAACTTGAAACTGCTCAGCTAATTGATGCACAGGGAGTAGTTTGTCACCAGGTTTTAACGTACCATTTTTAATCATTGTTAAAATAGCTTCAGATACTTCTTCGTAAATTTTTTTCGGTTTAATAGATTTGTACTCCAGTTAAATCACCTCAGTATCTTCCAAACAACAATTGAAACGATTTATAAGAACTTTGCATCATAACTATTTTAGACCGAATTGATAAGAAGTACAAATGTTTTGTTCATAAAATAGTCAAATTTTCGATATTTATTACATATTAATTTATATTTTTACGTATAAAGTGAAACTTTAATCAGTGAGGGTTTTGTTCATCCCCCACTGATTATTAGCCCTCACCAATCGGGCGTTTACGGGCAGCAGTGCCTCCACCTAACTTCTTTGCTTCCGCTGAATTTTGAGGTGAGGGTCTTACTGACCGGCGAATAGCGGGATAAATATTTTCTTCAATATAAAGAACATGCCCTAAAAATTAGAACATGCCCCCCTCATCCTGTACATTCAGTTTAATAATAACCGTTGTTCCCTTATCTTTTTCACTTTCAATTTTCCACTGTCCACCATGTATATGAACAATTTGTTTCACAATAGCAAGGCCTAAACCTGTTCCACCATGTTGACGACTTCTCGCTTTATCAACTCTGTAAAAGCGTTCCCCAAGATTCTCCAAATGCTCTATATCAATGCCAATTCCTGTATCTTTTATTTTTAATTCACAGTAATCATCGATTTGCTCTAAAGTTATAACGATATTTCCTTTTTGATTTGTATATCGTATCGCATTATCTAACACATTATGAAGCACTTGTTGCATACGATCCTCATCAATCATGACAATGACCTCTGGATTTAAATTGGTTGAAATATGAATTTCCTTTTCTATAAACTTAATCTCATACGTATCTAATACGTCTTCAATCAGCTGTGAAAAAACGATAGGTTGCTTCTTTAACGGAAAGTGCTCACCTTCTAATTGTGCTAAGTCTAACAAGTCATGAACGAGACGCTGCATACGACCTGCTTCTTTATGAATTAGCTGCGTTACTTTTTCCTGCTGAGCTCCCTTTGCAACACCATCTAAAATAGCCTCGCTATACCCTTTTATATAACTAAGTGGTGTTCTAAGTTCATGCGAAACATTTGCTAAAAATTCCTTACGCTTTACATCTTCTGTTTCTAATGAATTTGCCATTTTATTAAATGCTTTTCCTAATCGTCCAATTTCATCCTCTGAAGAAACTGTAATCCGCTCCGAAAAATCTCCCGTAGCCAAATGATTTGCAACCCGCTCCATTTGCGAAAGTGGCTTCGTAATTGCAATTATAATTTTTCTTCCAACCCATATCGTAATTAAAATCATAGCAATTGCTAACGGTGCTAAAATAAGACCCATATCATAGATTAAATCTTTTATACTTTTTAAAGGAATATACGAATAGACAATTCCGACTAATTTTTTATTTTCCAATACAGGAATGACAACCCCCATAATATTACGGTCAAAATGTTCTTCATATCCTATTTTTGTCACAGTTTTCCCATCTAATAGCGTTTGCCTATCTCCTTCACTTATAAGAGAATGATGATGCACATCAAAAGGCAAACATGCGCTTAAATCACGCGGATTAGATACGAAAATAACGTCTGAACTAGATATTTGATCAAACGATCTTACTTTCTCTTCAAAAGTTGATATTCCTTCACGCTTATCATATTGAGCAGCAAGATTTTTCCCTTCCATTACTAACGAAGTTTTTAAATTATCAACGTATAACTTTTCATACGAGTATAAAGATACGAAATAAAGAAAGGACACTGTTACACATACTGCACATACTACTGTAAGCCAAAGTTTTTGTACCATCGTAAACATATGTTACACCTCAAATTTATAGCCTACACCCCAAACAGTTTGAATGTAGTTTCCACTTTCTCCAAGCTTCAAGCGCATCGTTTTCACGTGCGTATCTACTGTTCTTGTACTTCCGGCATAATCATATCCCCATACCTTTTCAAGTAATTGCTCCCGGCTAAATACTTGTCCTGTATGCTGACAAAGAAAATATAGTAAATCAAACTCTTTTACAGTAAGAGAAATCGACTCACCATTCGCCTCAATTCGTCTGCTTCTTTCATTGATAAGAATTGGTCCAAATTGAATCTCTTCTTGCTGTTCTTGCTTTGTATATCTTCTTAGTACAGCTTCCATACGGGCAACCAATTCACCAGGACTAAACGGTTTTACAATATAATCATCTGCTCCCATACGTAAGCCATTCACCCTATTCCACTCTTCACCTTTTGCGGTTAAAAATATAATCGGCACATCTGACGTTTTTCTAATTTCTTTACAAACTGAAAGTCCATCCATTTCTGGCATCATTATATCTAATACAACGAAATCATAATGATCCGTTTCTAGTTTTTTAAGAGCCTCTTTTCCGTTTTCAGCTTCTCCCCACTCATATCCAAAGTTATCCAAATACATTCCAACAAGCTGCCTCATATCACTTTCATCATCTACAACTAGCACTCTATATTTATTCATTGTCCTTCCCTTCCCTCTCTATGAGTTGAAACGGTCCTTTTCCGACTTTAATTGTTTGTTTTATTTTCATACTCTTCATATCCATGACGCACACTTCATCACTATCATAACTTGCTACATATCCTTCTGCTCCGCTTTTCAAAAATGCAAATGGATTTGAGCCTATTTCAACGGAAGCTACCTCTTTATACGTACTAATATCAAATTTTCTAAGCATATTCGAACCGTGGCTTAATGCATATACGTACTTATTATCTTTCGTTATGTTCACAGGCATAAATGGAGCGTGTAAAGAACGTACCATTTCACCGCTCTGTAAAGAATACACTAATACTTTCTCATTCACTTGATTTCCATCACCATGCCCGCCAATCCATATTTCTTTCCCATCAGGACTAATCGTCGCTCCTGTTGATGCTGGCGGAATCATAAAGGATTGAACAACTTCTTTTTTCTTCGTATCAATTGTCGTTAGTTTCGTATCATAAAAGTTTAGTACAGATAACCGATTCTGATACTCTACCATCGTTATAGGCCCTTTTCCTGTTGAAACATTTCCTGTCTCTTTCCCATTTATCGTAAAGAACCTTACCTTTTGAACATTTTGATCAGCAGCAAATAATTGTTTTTTATCTGCTGATACGACCACATTTACAATGCCCTTTCCAGTTTTATATTTTTCCACTTGCCTTCCTTCCGCTAGTGAATATACATACATATATTCTAATTGCTTACCGTATACAAGTATTTCATCGCCATTTGGAAGCAGTGTGATTCCAGCCATTGGCTCATTTAGTTCCCATGTCGTAATTAACTTTTTATCTTTTTTATCAATAAAACTAATACTGCCTTCTTTTATATTCGTAGTTATAATAACATTTTTATCTTTAGCAATTGGTGTATATGAACTTCCTTGACACCCTACTAATAGAAATAAAAAACAGAGAAGAAAAACATACTTTCTCAAAAGATTCCCTCCATCTTCAGATGATTTCGTTATAATTGTAAAATAACAAATAAATGTGTGGAAAGTGTGAAATTCCCCTTTCTTACTCAATTTACATATATAATGTACAACAAATAGAATTTGAGGTGTGTCAATTATGCTATTTCCTGATTTAGCGAATAAAATTGTACGAGAAGTACGCAGACTAATTACAGAAAATATAATTATCATTAATATAGAAGGCGTTATTATCGCAAGTACAGATACAGAAAGAATTGGCCAATTTCATGAAGGTGCACTCCGCTGCGCTAAACAAAAGAAAACCGTCATCATTACAAAAGAAGATGAAAGGCGATTGCAAGGTGTAAAGGCTGGGATGAATCTTCCTCTATTATTTCATGATGAAGTAATTGGTGTCATTGGGATTACCGGAGAACCTGAAAATATTTCACGCTACGGAGAAATATTGCGTAAGATGACCGAATTATTAATTCATGAAAACTACTTTTTAGAGCAATTAGAACTTGAGCACCGTTCTTATGAAGCTTTTGTCTTTGATTGGCTTCAAAATACAGAGTGGTCCCCGAGTTTTCTTGATCGTGCCAAAACACTTGGCATTGATTTATATAAGAAAAAACAACTTGTTTTGTTTTCTATTGGCAAAAATGACACAATGCTCCAGCGTAAAATATGGCAACATGTACGAAATATTTTAACAAAAGAGCATCTATTTGTTCGCTGGGGAAATGATCGTTTTATTTTATTTACAGCGATGAGCTCCAAAGAACAAACTTATCAGTTTTTAAAACGGTTAAAACAAGACTGCGAAGCTTTATTTTCTATTCCTTTATATATCGGGATTGGGCAAACAGTTACCCCAAACAATATGAACATATGTTACGAACAAGCATTACGTGCTCTTTCTGTATCATTGGAAACGAAAAAAATTGTATTTAATGAAGATTTACGTTTAGAAATGTGTTTACAAGATATTTCTGCCGAAACGCGTGAACAATTTCTAGAGCGTACCATCCAAAGCTTACTATCATCTCCTGAGCTTATGCACACTTTACGCTTATTTATCGATTATAACCAATCTTATAAACAGACAGCTAAACAATTACATATACACATTAACACCTTACATTATAGGCTAAAAAAGATTGAAGAACATACAGGACTTGATCCAAAACAATTCAAAGACTTAAACGTTTTATACTTCGCACTCCTCCTATTAGATAATCATACAAAAAAGAACGATAAAACAGATTAATCTTTAGATGATTATACATAGAAAGAATCCCTCGACTTTTTTATCATTATAATGAAAGCACTGTTACCACGTTGTTTATTATAACTAAACACGTTAACAGTTTGAGGGGGATTTCCAATGTTAGAAAAACAAATTATTCATTCATTCGTATCTATTGTTGGCGAAGATAATGTAGATACATCCAATATGGGGCGTTTAACTTATAGTTATGATGCCACTCCAAACTTCCAAGCAATGCCTGATGCAGTCATTGCTCCTCGTAATACAAATGAAGTAGCTGAAGTGTTAAAAGTATGTAACACTCACAAAATTCCTGTGTATGTGCGCGGGTCTGGAACAAATCTTTGCGCAGGAACATGTCCACTTGAAGGCGGTATCGTCCTTATTTTCCGCCATATGAACAATATTTTAGAAATTGATGAAGAAAACTTAACAATTACTGTACAAGCTGGTGTCATTACACTTGATATTATTAAAGCGGTAGAAGAAAAAGGTTTATTTTATCCACCAGATCCAAGCTCGATGAAAATTTCTACAATCGGCGGTAATATTAATGAAAACTCAGGTGGATTACGCGGTTTGAAATATGGCGTAACACGTGATTATGTAATGGGGCTTGAACTTGTCTTACCAAATGGTGATATTATTCGCACTGGTGGTAAATTAGCAAAAGATGTAGCTGGTTACGATTTAACTCGTTTATTTATCGGTTCTGAAGGAACACTTGGCGTGGTAACAGAAGCCATATTAAAACTTGTTCCTATGCCTGAAACAAAGAAAACAATGCTTGCATTATATGAAGATATTAATGAAGCTGCACGTGCTGTTTCTTCTATTATTGCAAATAAAATCATTCCAGCAACACTGGAGTTTTTAGACCAACCGACAATTGAAGTAGTAGAAGAGTTTGCACAAATCGGTTTACCTACAGATGTAAAAGCAATTTTATTAATCGAACAAGACGGTCCACCCGAAGTAGTCAATCGAGATATTGAAAAAATGGCTAACGTTTGTCACTCTATGAATGCAGTTGATGTTCGCGTTGCAAAAGATGAGACGGAAGCAGATGCGCTTCGTACCGCTCGCCGTAGTGCCCTATCAGCGCTCGCACGATTAAAACCTACTACAATATTAGAAGATGCAACTGTACCACGTTCACAAATAGCTCCAATGGTTGAAGCTATTAATACCATTGCAAAAAAATATAATATTCCTATTTGTACGTTTGGACACGCTGGTGATGGTAACTTACATCCAACTTGTATGACAGACGCTCGTAATGCAGAAGAAATGCACCGAGCTGAACAAGCTTTTGCTGAAATATTTGCGAAAGCAATTGAACTTGGTGGCACAATTACTGGTGAACATGGTGTTGGTGCGATGAAAGCTCCATATTTAGAAATGAAATTAGGTAAGGAAGGTATTGCAGCTATGCAAGGAATAAAGCAAGCTTTCGATCCAAATAACATTATGAATCCTGGAAAAATGTTCGCGAAAGACACCCGAAAAAGAGTGGTGGTTGAGCGATGACGACATTGAATAAAGAAAATATTCAAAAAGAATTTAAAGAACGATTAAGTGAAGATGAATTACTAAACTGTATGCGATGCGGTTTTTGTTTACCTACTTGTCCTACCTACATTCAATCCGGATATAAAGAGTCACATTCACCGCGCGGACGTATCGCATTAATGAAAGCTGTCGTTGATGGTTTAATCGAACCAGATGAAGATGTTGAGAATACATTAAACGTTTGTCTTGGTTGCCGTGCTTGTGAGCCTGTTTGTCCATCTGGTGTAAATTATGGGCATTTATTAGAAGAAGCTCGTGATATTATTAATCAAAATAAAAAATTCTCGGTGCCAGTGAAAGCTGTTCGAAAAGTCGTTTTTGAAGGATTATTCCCCCATCAAAATCGAATGAGAACATTAACTGGACTAATCGGATTTTATCAACGTTCTGGTTTACAAACGCTAACACATAAAACAGGGATTATGAAGTTATTCCCCGAAACACTTGCAACGATGGATCTCGTTTTACCAAAAGTCCCTAAAATGAAAGCGATGAAAGATCGTCCTTCATTTTTACCTGCAGAAAGTACAAAGAAAAAACAAGTTGCATTCTTCACAGGCTGCTTAATGGATACGATGTTTTTAGAAACAAATAACGCAACGATGAAACTTCTTCAATTAGCTGGTTGTGATATCGTTATTCCGAAAACACAAAGTTGCTGCGGTGCATTGCATGGACATGCTGGTGAAAAGAGTGGAGCAAAAGAATTAGCAAAGCGCAATATAAAAGCATTCGAAGACTTAAACATCGACTATATTATTACGAATGCAGGTGGTTGCGGAGCTTACCTCGTAGACTATGATTATCTTTTAAAGGATGATCCGGATTGGGCTGAACGTGCTAAGCAGTTTGTTTCTAAGATTAAAGATATTACTGCTATACTAGTAGAACTAGACTTCCATAAGCGAACTGACTTACGACTCACGCCGCAAGTTATTACGTATCAAGACTCTTGTCATTTACGCAATGTTATGCGCACATCTTCTGAACCTCGTATGTTACTAGAGGCTATCCAAGGTGCAACATATCGAGAAATGAAAGATGCCGATCGTTGCTGTGGCTCTGCTGGTATTTACAATATTGTTC
Source organism: Bacillus sp. B2-WWTP-C-10-Post-4 (assembly GCF_009183805.1). Taxonomy (NCBI): domain Bacteria; kingdom Bacillati; phylum Bacillota; class Bacilli; order Caryophanales; family Bacillaceae; genus Bacillus; species Bacillus sp. B2-WWTP-C-10-Post-4. Next base: position 82,750 of record NZ_WEII01000010.1, read on the forward strand.
ATTCAGAGTTATCAATGGAATTTCTAGATTACAAAATGGACCGTGTGCATGAAACAGAAGCAGCAACCATTGTTACTGCAAATCCAGGTTGTTTATTACAAATGAAATTGGGTATTGAGCGAGAAGGGCTTTCTCATAAGATAAGAGGAATTCACATTGTGGATTTATTATTAGAAGCAATTGAAACTAACTCGTAATAACTCGTAACATACGTAATAATAGGAAAACGGCTATCTCCTTCGTCTATGTAAAGAGATAGCCGCTTTTTTGTCTGCTACAACATTAAAAATATGTTACTTTATTATAAAAAAGAACAACAGAAACATTACAGTTTTGTAAAAATCAATCCATTATATTCCTCAAAAAATCGCTCAAACCATTGATACAATAGGATTCTTCATTTTCTATTTAGGTAACTTTATCCAAAAACCCCCTCTTAAAACCAAGTATAAAAACACTATAAATTCCTTTTATACTCTATATTTCTCTTATTTTTGCTCCCTCCTTCTCTTAGGATAAATTAGGTAATTTTAAAGTCTATGAATTTTTTTCCATCTTTTTTCTCGCAAATTGTATGCTACGATGAATTTGTCAGTCAGACAGGCTGTCAAAAACAAATCGTGTGAAAACAAATTAAAACTTTATATAGGGGGACACACATCATGAAAAAGCGTGTTTTATTATCTGTAGCTGCTGCAACAGCTCTTACTTTAGGAGTATCTTCTCTAGATGCACAAGCTGCAACAGTACAACCATCTAACTTAAAGGTTCAAAATATTCAGCATTCAAAAGTGATGATGAAACAAATGAGCCAACAAGAATTACAAGCATTCTTACAATCTATGGGAGTTGAATCATTAGCACAATGGCAACAAGGAAACTTCCAACCAAACTGCTTCATTCCTGGTCAACAACCTACTGAAAATGTTGTAACTGAGCAACCAACAGCTAAGCCAGAAACTCAAAAGCCAGTTGAACAAAAACCAGCCGAGCAAAAGCCTGCTGAAGAAGTTCAAAAACCAGAAGCTCAAAAACCTGCTGAAAACAACAATACTCAAAAACCTGCTGAACAAAAACCAGCTGAGCAAAAGCCTGCTGAAGAAGCAAAATCTTTAAGCGAGTTCGAACAACGTGTTGTTGAATTAACAAACGCTGAGCGTGCAAAACAAGGCTTACCAGCACTAAAAATCGATACTGAATTAAGTAAAGTAGCACGTATTAAGTCTGAAGATATGCAAAAAAACAACTACTTTGATCATAACAGTCCTACATACGGATCTCCGTTTGATATGATGAAGAAATTTGGTATTTCTTATACATCTGCAGGTGAAAACATCGCTCAAGGCCAACGTACACCTGAAGAAGTAGTACAAGCTTGGATGAACAGCGCTGGACACCGTGCAAACATCTTAAATAACGGCTTCACTCACATCGGTGTTGGCTATGTAGAAAGCGGCAACTACTGGACACAACAATTTATTACGAAATAAATAGATTAAAAGAGTCTTCCCATGAGAAGACTCTTTTTTAAGTTTCATAGCTTTCTATTATGTATGAATAGAAAATATATAACATAAACAACATAGATCCACAGCTTATTACACTAAGCAATACATAAAATCCCCACTCTAAGTTCAAAAACAATGAAACCAATATGCCACATGCCATCACTTGAAAAATTCGTCTACTTACTAAACGAATTTTTTGTAATTTAATTGGATCTTTTTCTTTGCCTTTTATTTTCTTAAATTCTTTACTCAGCATAAAAAGAAACATACTAATCCCAATCGTTAATCCTGTTTGAAAGGATATCAAATCCCCAAAATTAATAAAGAGGATAAGCATATGAAT
>NZ_WEII01000110.1:0-12410 GCF_009183805.1 Bacillus sp. B2-WWTP-C-10-Post-4
GGGCAAAATCCGCCTGCCTTGGCATGAAAAAGCTAACGCTTTTCCATGCCTGCGGTCAGACGCATTCATTTTTGCTTCTCGCTGCGCTTGAACCAAAAACAAGCTCGGCAAGCCGAGTGAATGGTCTTCAGGCGGATTTTGCCCTGCGGGACTTCCTGGCCAGAACGCTTTGCATCTGTCCAGATTCTTTTTCTAAATCAGCTTACGCTTCTTAGAAAAAGACAAATAAAATTGCCTTCCGGCATTTTTATTTGTTTGATCAAAATGTCATGCTTCGCATCACATTTTGATTGGAATTAAATAAACATTTTTAAACAAATGTTTATTTAATGCAAAAAAACAAACCATGTGGCTATGTGTAAATGTACACATGGCAAAGACACATAGCTTCGCTATGGATTCCCGAATAATCAAATACAGGAATATAACAAAGACAGGAGACATCCCTATGGCCGCGCCACGAAAACATATAAGAATTCTAAAAACAAAAGAGATCGAAGGCATGGATATGCTTTGGAAAACTGGAACAGCTACCAGAGAACAAATGGAAAGAGAATATAACATCAAAGGAGATCGCCTCAAAAAACTTTGTCACAGCGAATATTTAGAAGAACGCACAGGCAAGATTGTTTTAGGCGAAAAAGGAATAGAAAAGTTTAAAAAAGAGGGAAAAGAATATCAATATAAAACCGGTATAAATAACGCCAAACACGATATTCGTCTCTCTGAAAAATACATCTCTTTACCGAAAGAAATAAGAGAAACATGGAAAACAGAAAAACAATTGCATTTAGAAGCCCAGAAAGACCCCAGATACGACGATTTTAAAAAAAGAATAGTAGAGTCCCATCCGCAAGGGAAATTCCAACCAACGCCCGATGGAGCCGTCTATAGCGAAGTGCATGGTGGTTATATTGCTATAGAGGTAACAACGCGTAACTATAAAGAGATTGATATCCAACAAAAACAAGAATTTGCGAAGACATTTTTATCTGGATATGAACAGCTATAGGAGGAAAAAACATGGCAATCCAACCAACATTTATCGTTCCACCTACTTTTTATACAGTACATGAAATTATGAATAATATTAATTCACCCTATATCTTAAACTTACATGAAATTCAGGAAGATCCACATAAAAGAAAATTAAATGACGAATTACATCTATTCATCATGAAGCATTATCATAATCTATTTACATTTATGCTCCATCATCAGCCCTACATGTTAAAATCACAATTCTTGGACCTATTTGGCTACCAAAAAGGAAAAAAAAATAAATCTAGAACACTTGGTTACGCAAAATTAAAAGAGTTAGAAGATAAACTGTTAATTGGTTCTAAATCCTTTTATGGTGCGGAATATATTTATTTATCTTATCGAGCTTACTATTATTTTGGCCAAGAAAAAAAGGTGCTACCAATTGCACCAGGAGAAAATGTACTCTTCCGTCACTTTACCCGTATGGAAGACTATCTAGAATTAAATAAACAATATACAGATCCAATATTATTAACCGCATTACTTTGCTCTCACGAGCATTATTATCTATTACATACAGAACCCTTTTTCCCAATTAACCCAATACAAGAAAAAGATACACGTTACTTTGGAGAATACTTTCCAAACAACAAAATACCTAAAAATCTTGATATGGAATTTGTAACAGACTTTTTCATAAAGACAAAACAAGAAAATAGGGGATTGTGGTTCATCAATGAAGAGACACCTGAAACTCAACTTCATGTACTCATTACATTTATCGATGAACTCTTTAAAATCCTTACTACACGTTGTTCTCTTAAATTACTTATTAATGATCAAAAAGAATCCTTACGAATCGTAGCAAATATTATCCCAATACCAGGAACATCTTATATCACGATTAACAATCTAATCTCTGATATCTATCATATTGAATTTTTATTAAAGATTTGTTTCCCAACAGTGATAACAAGCTTTACTTTTATTCTGATGAATCAAGATCATGAACGTGAATTAAACAATGTTATTAGTAGAATTACTAAACTTAGAAAAAATAAAAAGAACTTACAACCTTGGCAATCTATGATTAATCCAAAAAACATCAAAATCCGAAATACAAATCTGTTTAGACGTTTAAATTTCAACGATTCCTACGAATCTCAAAGAGAAAAACCACTTCCACAGTAATCACTTACTTATCGTAAGTGATTTTTGGTCTTCTCCCTACTTTTGAGGTAGAGGCTGGCCGGGGTGTGGGGAGACCCCACATATTGCGTATCTAAAAATAAAGTAAGAACTAATTAGGGAACGTTAGATCAAGCGGTTTGGCTCGTATAATGAATAGCTCAAGCCGATATGCCTAAATCCTACTTTTGAGTTTATCGGCTTGGCGATGAAAGCAAACGAGCCAAAAAAAGTTTGGCAAGGATGTTAGAAAAAAGAAAAGTCTTCGACTTTAGCCGAGGATTGACGAGGCGACTTTTTTCTAGCAAAGGTGGAGATTTTTAAGATGGGTTTCCTTAAAAATACTACCTGTTCCTTGCGGAACTTTTAGCCATTTCTATATAGAGTAAGAAGGGACAAACATAAGAAAGTAGAAAAAACCCATTAATATCAAGGGTTTCAAGATTTTTCGTACTTACCGTTTTTGGTAAGTAAACTTACCAAAAACGGTAAGTACGAAATGAATAAAAAAAAATCTACTAATTAAAGTAGATTTAAAATAATTTAATAGGTAAATTTTTAAGTTGTTTTGGTACTTTTCTAAACATTGTTTTAAGTGTTGGATTAACGTCATCTCTATTACCAGAAAACATTATATGAGGATTTATAAATAAAGCGTATGCTCTAACATTATTATTATCAATACCACTTTCTGAACGAGCTATAATACCTTTATCTATTAATTTTCTAATCAATGGACTAACTTTTGTTTCATGTCTTCCAATTTTTTTAGCTAATTCCCGCTGAGTTAATGGGATTTGCTCTTTAGAATTAATATCACTAACCAAGCAATTACTTAAAAAACCTACACACATTGAGATATCTAATAAAAATACTTTTTCAGCATTTGTTAAATAATCAATTTCAAATAAATATTGAATGTTTTGTTGAATAATTTGAACAAACTTTGCTTTATTTTTTATTTTACGTTCAGGAACTAATTTCATTCCTTTTGCACTAGCTTTTGCTTGAAGTATATTTACTAATTGCATTTCTTCCTCTGACAATATCTTTGAGTTTTCAATATCTCTTAATCTTGCTTTTTTTTCAGCTTGTTCTAAATTAAAATACTCTTTCATAAAATAAACCCCTTTAAAAACTCACATAACATCAAATTACATTTTTATACTGATTCTACATTAAATTAATAAATGAAGAATATTCTTATACTACTATTTATTGAAATTTCAAAGGTTTGTTTAATATATTTTATTTAAAAATAATACATGCTTTTTATAAAATTTTAACTATATATATAGAGTGAGATAAGGAAAATATAAAAAACCAGTAATATCAAGGGTTTAAAGTGTTCGGGGTGTTAATTTTTTTTAACACAGGTGTTAAAAAAAATTAACACCTATTTTTTGGAAAGATCAGCAAAAAAAAAAAGTGCAATAGTTAAATTACACTTTTTCAAAATAAATATATTGGCAATTTATGCTTCTTTTTACTTCCTTCACATTGAATATTTCTTAATGATTTTGCAAATATTTGTTGTGTAGCTCTATCAATATCATCTTTTGGTGCATTACATAGTATATTAGGATTAACAAACCAAGTACGGGAGGAACAAGATCTTCCATCTTCAGTTGTTACCCCAGATTCCGCAACTCCTAAAATTCCTTTAACTAGTAAATCATTCATAATTTTAGAAATAGACGTTCTTGTTTTCCCTAATTTTTTTGCTAAATAACTTGGAGAAGCCGCATATGGCTTAATTTCATCATCATTTTTTTCAATAATAACATTTGATTTAAATTCCAAGAACCGTGAAAGCTCAAATAAAAAAGCTTTCTCTGGTTGAGTTAAATAGCCAATCTCACACAAATAATCAATATTCTCTGTAATCATTTGCACGAACTTCACCCCATCAGTTCGTTTTTTCTTTTTACCAATAAAATAATCATCGCCTGTTGTACTATGTAAAATCTGTAATAACAATTGTTGTTGTTCAGTTGATAAACCTATATTAGCTTGTTCTAAAAAATCCTCAACCTTATTTTCATTTAACCTTGCTTTTTGTTCTGAACTATCAATATTTACAATTTTACTCATTTTTTCCTCTCCTTAATGGTTGAGGAAAACAAACTCTAATGATAAAATATCATTAAATAAAATTAATAATTAAGAGTTTGATTTCTCAACCTCTATCACCTTAAGCAAAAACCCTTTCTGTCGCCAAACTTCGAGGGTTTTTTTGCTATTTTTTATTCTATCATAAACTTATAAGAACTTATATGTTATCCACTTTTATAAATATATTTATAAAATAAGTATTATCAAAAACTACAGTTTTTGATAATACTTACAATAAAACTCATTAAGTTTTAAAACAGCAGTAATAACTTCATCTGGATCACTTTTATCAATCATTTGTGTAATCGATAAATAATATAACTTATTATTTAAACGTTTTTTTTTCACTGTTTCAATTAATCCTCTAAGTTCATTTAATAATATATTATATCTGTTAATATCCTCAAAATCATGAGATATATTTTGTTTGATAATATACTCACAATCTAAAATTAAGTTTATAAACTTTTGATCATGATTCATTGTTTCTCCAATCAAATTTACTTATTTTAACCAGCTAACACTAACTTTATTTATCCAATATTGTACTCCTCCACCTTCCCTATATTCCTGAACTATATCTGTACCATTTTGAAATTGAGTTTGAGATGCAGTGATTCCCGTAAGAACTCTAATTCCTTTTGGTATTTCTACTATATATTCTGTACTTAATGGATTACCCCAAGCTTCTAATACCGCTAACTCATTTCTTGTTTCTTCAATGTTTCTCTTTTTATCACTCCACCAATAACCAAGACCATACCTAGAATCTGGTTCACCAGATTTACTTCTTCTATATAAAATTAAATCTTTATCAATTTCTTTTATCTCTATTTTTAAATCCTTAAATGCCAAAACATCCGCCTTAGTACCCTTAAAATCAAAATTAGAAAAACCTGATTCTCTTATTATCTCTCTTTTTAAAGTAGCACGTTCCATTATACTCAAATCTACTTTATCTACTTTATCTAATAATTGATTTAAATCCTTAACACTCCAATTAATCAATTTATTACTTTTTATATTACTTATTATTTTATCAATATTATTCTCACTTTCAAAAATAATAGATATATCATCACTTCTATTTAATGAAATATTATTCAATTCAGCATAACTATTAAAAGAAAAACAAAATAAACTACAAAAAATCACAAACGTCATAACAAATATATTTTTTTTCATACTAAAAAACCTCTCCTAATCTTAATTAACAATCCTCATTGATTTAAAAATCAAATCATTTTCTTTAACAAAAACTTCCAAATTGGTTCTGATCCAATTAACACTGAACCTTGTCCCATCATTCCTGCATATAATTCATCATTGTTAGAATCAATCGTTGCTTCTAATTCATACATATAGGATTTAAATTCTTTGTTATAAACAGGTTCCGCCGCAATATATACAATTTCCCCTATATATTTATCTATTCTTTCTGTATTAAAAGAATAAATTATCTTATCACCCTTTTTGATATTTTTTCTATCTTGAGGAGATAAAATTATACGAGCTCTTTTCTCAAGGTTTTTTGGTACAATAGCCAAAATCTCTTGTCCAGATTCAATTAAATCACCAGATTGAATAGTAGAATTAAACTGAACTTCTCCATCCATTGATGCTTTTACAAAAACATTTTCATTTTCCTCTTTTATTTGAAACAAAACATCTCCTGTTTTTACAAAATCACCCGACTTAACCAAAATATTATCTAATATTCCCTTGTTTTTACTTCGAACTAGACTAGATTCAAATTTATTCTGTATGATTACTGTTCCTTTACTTACAATATCAACCTTTCCAAAATAAGCCCAAACAACAAAAATAACAAACAATAAAATAAGTCCAGATAAAAACCATATAATAAAACGAGGTGGTTTTCGTTCTAATAACTCCACACTATCTGTTAATTGCTCAAAAGAATAAATTTTATTCATCTTTATTTCCCCACATTGCATAAGATTGTGATTTTATATGATCTACATGTACAGTTTGATTTTTCCATAGACCATAATAATCACCCTTTTGAAGTAATAATTCCTTATGAGAACCTTCTTCAATAATATTTCCTTTTCTCATGACAAAAATTTTACTAGCATGTTGAACTGTACTTAATCGATGCGCAATCATAATAACTGTGATTTCCTTACTTCCTAAATCTCTAAGCATATCAGTAATTTTTTTCTCCGTTGTAGAATCTAAATTACTTGTTGCCTCATCTAAAATCAAAATATCTGGATTTTTCAATAACGCACGTGCAATAGCTAATCTTTGTTTTTGTCCTCCAGATAAATTAGACGCATTCTCCTCTAATAATGTTTCATATCGTAATGGTAATTCACTAATAAAATCATGAGCACAAGCTAATTTACATACATGAATTAATTCTTCAAAACTAACCTTACGTTCTAGACCAAATTGTAAATTGTCATAAATGGAACCACTAAAGAAAAAGGACTCCTGTGATACATATGCAATTTGTTTACGTAATGCTGTTTTACTAATTTCTTTAATATGATAATCATCATAATAAATATTCCCCTGCTGAGCTGAGTAATAATTCATTAATAACTTTGAAATAGTTGTTTTACCAGAACCACTTTCACCAACAAAAGCTACTTGACTACCAGGGGAAATTGAAAAACTAATATTATTTAAAACATTATTCCTCGTACCATATTTAAATGTTACATTCTCAAAATCAATCTTCCCAGAAAGACGATTTGGAAATACCTTTCTCTCTTCATCCTTCGATTTTTCTAATTCTAAATCAAAAATATCATTTAACCTTTCTGCCGCCACAATAGCTGATTGCATCATCGGTTGAATACCAATTAAATTCTGAATAGGATTCAAGAAATATACCAAAAGTGCATTATAAGTAATTAACTCACCAATTGACATATTTCCCTTTAATACCTGGTTAGCACCTACCCATAAAATAATTACTCCACCAATTAATTCAATAGCAATTTTAATAGTTCCTTGTAAATTAGAAATCATACCATTTTTAAAAAAATGACGAAGTAAACTTACAAAACGTTTTTCCATTTCAAAGATTACTTCTTTTTCAGCATTATATGATTTTATAGTACCAACACCATTTAATGACTCCACTATATAAGACATTAACTTTGCATTACTTTCCATTTGCTCTCTATTAATATTTTCATAAGATTTATGAAATCCTAAAATAACAAGAACATAAAACGGGATTAATAAAAGGGTTACACCAAACAAAACAGAATTATGTAAATAAAGCAAAACAGAACCTAAAATTACCATTAAGCTATCAATCATTAATGTAATTGTAGTATTAGATAAAGCATCTCTAACTTTACTAGCATCCGTAAAGCGAGAAATAATTTCACCAACTTTTCTTGTTTCAAAAAAATTCATAGGTAAACCAATAACATGTCGATAATACCCCAACATTAACTGTATATCGATTCTCCTACTAAAATATAAAATCAAATGAGTTCTAAAATATGATAGTAATACCTTAAATACATATAAAATAACAATACCTATTGAAACTATATGTAAAGTTTGTAATAACTGATTTGCAACAATATCATCAATTAAAAATTTAAAATAAAATGCACCTAACATACTAAACCCATTTAAGAAAATAGAAGCAATAAACATAGGAACAAGTAAGTGAATTTGAGATTTTAATAAAGATGTAAAACGAGACAATTTACCACTAGAATAATCGGATTTATTAAAATTTTCATTAGGACTAACTAAAACTAAAATACCTTTCCAAATCTCACAAAAATCTTCCAAACTAAATACAATATTCCCTTTTGCAGGATCTGCAATATAGACTTTATTTTTTTTCACTTTATAAATAACTACATAATGTAATAAACCGTTGTCAATTACATGTGCAATAGCTGGTAAAGGTATTTCTTCTAATACCTCAGGACTCTTAGCCCTAACACCTTTACTATCAAACCCTAATTTTGTAGACGCTTCCAACAATCCTTTAATATTTGTGCCTTGTAAATCAGTTCCCGCAATTTCACGAATTTTAGAAATTGATATATCAGAACTATAATGACGTGAAATCATAGCTAAACATGCTGGGCCACAATCCTGTAAATCATGTTGCTTAATACATTCAAATTTTTTTAATACCAAAGTAATACCTACTTTCTTAATAAAGATGAATCCCATTATATAAATAATTTAATAATTTTATTATTATTTGAAAAAAATTACAAGGAAATTATAGACAAAAAAATATATTATTGTATAATAATTACATGACAGCGATTCCAAAGCTAAATAATCCATTTAAATAAGGAGGGGACATAATGGAAATCAAATTAGAAAATCTAGAAGAATTAACACAAGAAGAAATTCTAGAAGTAGACGGCGGAAACTGGGTAAAAAACCTAGCTGATTTCACAGCTGGATACTATAAAGGATGGTCTAACTATTACAATGATGGACCAGCACCATGGGAATAAACAGTAATATTTACTAAACTTAAAATCTAAAAATCTATATATTAAAAAAGGAGGTTTTCTAAAGTGAACACTAACAAATTAAACAAAAATCTTGAAACTTTAACAAATCAAGAACTTGAAATTAATGGCGGAGGCTTCTGGGGTAAAGTAGGAGAATTTGTCGGCTATGGTGGAGCATCATCAAATGCTCAAAAACATGCATTTTGCGATAAATATTATGCTCCTAGAACTAATGCAAGAGCTAACTGCTATAGTATGTACGAACAGTAAAAAAAAGATGGTCTTTAAGCCATCTTTTTTTTAAATAACTATTAAAACTATCAAAAACATTTTCTAAACAAAGAACCTATATATTAAAAAAAAGGAGTGTTTCTAAATGAATACTAACGAATTAAACAAAAATCTTGAAACTTTAACAAATCAAGAACTTGAAATTAATGGCGGAGGCTTCTGGGGTAAAATGGGAGAAATTGCCGGGTGGGGTGGCGCATCAGGAAATGCTCAAAAACATGCATTTTGTGATAAATATTATGCTCCTAGAACTAATGCAAGAGCAAGCTGTTACATGATGTACGAAGAATAGAAAAAAATAGCTTTCAAAATTACCTCAAAATAATAATTATAATTTATATTCATATTATAATTATATATAAATATAACGATTATATAATAAATATAAAAAAACAAAACTAACTATGCTCTAAAAAAATAGTTAGTTTTATTTTTTATATTTATAAAATTAGTTATTTTTTTCTATTAAAGTTATAAACAATTCTTCATATTTTAATCCATAATTTTTATTTACCTTACAAAAATCTAATATTTTCAGTACTATATCACTCAATATAAAAAACATAACAAATTAAATATCAAAAAACATCAATAATACTCTTTAGAAATTCTCAATAAAATCAAACTACAAATACTAATCGTAATAAATCCAATTAAAGCTAAAAAAGGAATTGTAATAAAACCTAACCAATTTATATATTCACCAGTACACGGTACACGTCCACAAGAAACAGCTCTTTCTGAAAAGAAAACAATCTTTTGTATCAAATAATGATATAAAGAAAAACAAGAACCTATAATCCCAAATATTAATGAATATCTTGAAATACTATAATCCTTTTTTATAACAGCAACACCTAATAATAAAACTAAAGGATACATAAAAATTCTCTGATACCAACATAAAGTACAAGGAATAAACTTCATAATTTCAGAAAAATATAAACTACCCAATGTAGAAATAAAAGAAACACACCATGCAATAAATAATAAGTTTTCTTTTCTTTTTTGACTATTCATATTGAAAACCCCTTATAAAATTAAATATTAATAAAAATAAAAGAAACTTAAATAACAAGTTTCTTTTAAGAAAATATCTAGATATAAAAGTAATAAAACAAATTTTCTAATCTCATAAAATCTATTTATTTATTCTTCCGAAACCAACTCTCAAAATCCTCTTCCGATTGTTCTCCTTCAATCCTATTTAATTCTTTTCCATCTTTATAATGAATAATTGTAGGTGTTCCTTTAATTTTAAATTGATCCCAAGCTGAATCATATTCTTCTAAGTTCATAACCTGCATGTCAATTTTCATTTCTTTTGCCATAGGTATAACGATTGGTGAAACCTTAGCACAATGAGAACAGTGGGTTTGATAATAATAAATAATTTTCTCTTTTTTATCTAAAATATCTTGTTGTAACTGTTCTTGTGAAATTTTATTTTTATAATACTCTTTTACTGGAACTTCTTCCTTATTTTTATTCATAACTAAAAAAATAACACCAAATAACAAAATAACAAAAAGACTAAACACAAATATTTTCTTCACACATAATTCTCCTCACCAAAAACCCTAAATCTAGATATAATAATCCAATGATTAATATATCATAAAACAAACATTTTATATACAAAAAATGTAAAAACAAATAATTTCCATTAAAAACATACATAGAACAAGGGAATGCTTGTAAACTGATCTATACTGCATTCCCTTATTATATGTATGCTATATTTCTATTCTTCTTTTTCCGACATTAGAACCTTATTAAGAATAGCAACTACATTTAATTTTTAAACAAACCGAAAAAACCTTTCCGTTTTTGTTTCTGATTTTGCTTTTGCATAACTCTAATATTTTCAAGCAATAATTGATCTCGTTTTTCTAACTTCTTCTCTATAAAAACTTCTAGTTCACTATTTTTGCTTTCAACTTCCATTAATTTTTTCTCTGTATTAACCAAATGTTCTTTTGTCGTAACTAATTCATTCGTAATTTCTTGTAATTTTTGAACAAGTACTTGATTGAATTGATTTTGTAATTGCTGATTTTCTAAAACTTCATCCAATTTCTTTTCTAATTCCGATTTTTCTTCTTTTGAAACAAATGAATCAAGTTCCCCATTCCGCCATGCTCGAACCTGATCATAAGACCATTTTTGTAACTGTATTTTTTCTTTAATTGCTGTTAATTCTTCTATATTTTCCTTAGAATACCTACGATGCCCACCTGGGCTTCGTTCCGTTTGTATATTAAATTCGTTTGACCATACTTTTAATAAATCCGGAGTCATCCCTAAACGTTCCGCAACAATTTTCGGTGTATACATTTCCGATTTTAATTCCAAATTTCATTCCTCCTCCAAAAACGGAATACATTTTCCACTCATAAAACATTATTAAATCAATATTTTAATCAAAATCGGAATTCACTCACAACTGATATCACAACCGATTTTAAAATCGAATTAATTTCGAAATACATTTCGATTTTAACACTAATACTCATTACTTCTCGATACCCACATCAAAATCTTTTTATTTATACAAGATTTTATGCAAAAAAAGAAAAGGGAGGATCCCTCAAATTCCCTCTATATCAACCATGTATAAAATCTTGCATATCGATTTTACTAGAAAAGAAAGAAGATTCCCTGTATAGATAAGGATTCTATGAAAAGATTTGCTACCGATAATAGGACGTTATGTTAACTATACATGTATCTTTATTCATCACAAAAAACAGTTTGTTTCCTTTACTAGATCTTTGCTTTTCATTTCCCATAACTCCATTGGTTTTTGCCCTTTTCTGGGGTCCCATCCTACACTTTTTATTCCACGGTTCACTTGACCACGAGCCTCTACACCCTCAAACTCCCAAAGATAACCCCAGCGGGCAAAAACCGCCCTTCTGGGGCCACCTCTGGTGAGTTTGCATGAGGGTGCCCCTCATGGTCAAGTGACTTTCGCGGCATAAACGTTCCGGACTCCGTGATCAACCCTTCTCTAGTTATTCTCCCTTGTATTCCTATTACAAAATCTCTCATATCTACATTAATATATTGTATAATGTACTTGATTCTATGTGGTATCACATAGAATCAAGTACATATGCTCCCCTTCGTGGAGCCCGGTTTATCGCCTTAACGGCTTTAAACCGGGAAGATCAAGAGCATCTGACGAATCGTCTTACCGTCCTATGTCCTGTAAGACTCAAGCAGGGCAAAATCCGCCTGCCTTGGCATGAAAAAGCTAACGCTTTTCCATGCCTGCGGTCAGACGCATTCATTTTTGCTTCTCGCTGCGCTTGAACCAAAAACAAGCTCGGCAAGCCGAGTGAATGGTCT
>NZ_WEII01000111.1:0-11860 GCF_009183805.1 Bacillus sp. B2-WWTP-C-10-Post-4
GTAGTATTTGTGCTGTTTTATAAAAATAAACAGTTAGAATCAGAGAGTCAGCAAGTAGAATTTGAAAAGAAACAAGCAATTGAAACGTATGAAAACGAAATTGCAGCTACGGTGATAGAGCATAAAGAACAACAAAATAATTTAAAAAATATGGAACAGAAAAAATACAATGATTTACAAGTAAGTGCAAATAGAGAAATTGAAAATATGCGTATGATGAAAAATCAATTAGCTATGCAGCATAGTAAAGAACGTAGTGAAATGCAAAATAAACATAATAACGAAATACATATGTTTCAAAAATTAATTGCAAATTTACGAGAATATACTAAAAACGGTGCTGAAATGAATACGTACGAAACATTACATTATATGAAGCGAGGATTCATAGAGCAAGGCATCATATTAGATGCTGAATTTCAAGTCATGCCGAATGTTTTTATTAAAAATAATAGTGAAATAAACGATAATAGAATCCATCATCTCATCTTGTGCAAAACTGGTATTTATCTACTGGAGACGAAAGAATGGAACGAGAAATTAATTCATGGTTTAACGAAAGAAAATGCTGGTATATATTCATTTATGATTGATGAAATGGGTAAGTATCAACAAGAAGTTGAAAAAGAAGAGACATTTGAATATATAGTAGGTAAAGATTCGTCAACTATGCAAGTGAAAAATGAAGGAAATCCAGTATATAAGGCGAAGAAACTATCTAAAATTTTATACAATTGTTTGAATGAAATACAGGCTAATAGTATAAAAGAAAAGGTAAAACCAGTTGTATATTTTTATAATGAAAATGGAAAAGAAATAATAGATCTTTCTAGTGAGGAAACACCTAGATTAAAAGATCGGGAGCAAATTGTAACGTTCTTCAGAAATGAAATCTTAGCAGGGAAAGTAGTATATACAGTGCAAGAATTAGAACAGATTCGAGAAATGATTAGCCGGATGAATTATATAGTGAGTTAAAAGGGGAGATCTTTCTGAACGCTATGCTACGTGGCATTTTGTATGTCTATTTTTGTTTGTATATAGTAATGTACATTCTATTTATATTCGTCATTGATATGGTCCATATACCCTTAAGTGTAAGGAGCATTTTTGTAGTATTCATACCATTTGTTTTATTAGTCATGATTCAAAGGGCTATTTTATATGTTTCTAAAAATCGTAATGAAGAAAAGAAGCAAATGTTGGGGGGGTTAATAGTAGCACTCATACCATTAATAGTGTGCACTGTACAACTAAGTGTAAATGAATATACATCAAAGTTTAATCAAAATAGATGGTTAAATCATGCAGATAAGCGGGTATATATGGTAGATGATCTATTACAAAAATATAAATTAATAGAGAAATCAAATGAAGAAATTATACAATTGTTAGGAGCTCCAACGGAAACGAGAAGTGGGGAAGAAGGAGTTACCACTTTGTATTATCTTGGGACTGAACGTGGCTTTATTCCAATAGATAGCGAACAGCTTGTTTTCCAATTTGATAGAGATGGAAAAGTCATGGAATATACGGTGCATAAAGATTAAAGAAACGTAGAGGGAAGCTATATGTTATAGCTTCTTTTTTATTTTTCAATATGTCACGGAAGGGGGAGAAGGTTTTTGAGTGGAATAAGGAATGAAAGCGGAGGTGATGCATATATATAGATGCATTGGGTGATTATTAGTCCGATTGGTGAGGGGTAATAATTAATAAGTACAAACAAAAACCCCACTCATTAAAGTTTCACTTTATCATATTGTATAAATGAAAAGGAGGTAAGACGGTGAAAGCAATCCCGACTGATGTCCTGAGTAAAGAATTGATGGAAAGAGAAGGAGTTATCTCTATTACAGTAAAGGAATTTGAAAAGATAGAAGTAGCTGGAGTGGTGGTCGCTGGTCCAGCAGTTATTTTGATTAATCAAGATTAAGTACATATCATTGAAATAAAAAGCATCCATCTAGGATGCTTTTTATTTGTATGTAAGGATAAATATGATGGATAATTGTGTTATTGGAGGGAAAGTCTGTGGCAATAATTATAACAATGTTAGTAATGGGTATTTTATTAGGATTTGTTGGAGCTGGAGGAGCTGGGTTTATTATCGCGATACTCACTTTAGTATTCCAAATCCCTATTCATGTTGCTCTTGCAACATCTTTAACTGCAATGGCATTTACGACATTATCAGGTGTTGTAAGTCATTACCGTGAAGGCAATGTTGCACTTATTATAGGCGGGATTGTTGGGGGATTTGGCGCAATTGGCTCTTATATTGGTTCTAAATTTGGTTCACTTATACCAGCACATCTTCTTCATTGGTTTACAGCTGGGATGTTATTTTTATCGGCAATTTTTATGTTTATTAAATTAATTATGTTCCAAAACAAAGAAAAGTCGTCTTTATATAAACATAAAGAGTTTTCCGTGAACTACTTGTTGAAATGTGTATGCCTTGGATTAGTTACTGGAATGATGGCTGGTTCATTTGGGATTGGTTCTGCACCGTTTATTCAACTTGGATTAATGGTTCTATTGGGACTTACGATTCAGCAATCTGTAGGGACAACAATGCTTGTTATATTACCGATTGCAATTGGAGGCGGGATAGGATATAGTTCGGAAGGATATTTAGATTATATATTGTTATTACAAGTATTGATTGGGACCATGTTAGGGGCATACATTGGCGCGAAGTTTACAAATTATGCACCGCGAACGCTTTTGAGGTTTTCGATGATTATGACACCGGTTTTAGCTGGTTGTATGCTATTGATGGAATAAAGTGAAATTATAATCAGCAGGGGGTTACTGCCTACAAATAGCGGGATAAAATTAATATAGCAAACTATTAATATATTTTACGAATGAATTATATAGGTAATTCATATTTCCCATATAAAAGGATTTGTTTTAATATTATGAGTGTAAAGTTCGAGTATTCGAAGTACTACTTGAATTATATCCCTATCCCTTTTCTAAAAATGCGAACAAGTTTTGCCCTATTCTATTCAATAGTTAATTGCATAGAAATATATTGTTCGATGACCATTATGGAACGTACATAATGGGAAAATCCCGATCCTTAAAGAGGATGCCCCTAATCTTCATGTGAAAATATGATCGGATATGAAAGCTGACCAATTTATGGTCAGCTTTCTTTTTGTTCGAAAATTATTTCTTCTTTAATTTCTGTTTGCAATAATACAGTTTTTCCAAAGCGACGTTTGCATTCCGCGCGCACTTTTTCAAGGGCTAGTAGCTGAGTAGTGGCGGGAACTGTGACAATAGCTTGGCGAGGTTTTCGATTTTCTTCACAAAAGACACATTCCACGACATAATTAGAAATCATATTTTCATCCTTCCAGTTTTAATTTCTAAGAAGGGATTGTCTATGAAGTTGATGTAACTTTTCGTCATTGTTTTATTATTTCCTCTTTTTTCAAGGGGAAAATAATAAAGAAGGCGAATTTTAGTAGGGGAGGGGTGTTTATGGAGAGATGGATAGGTAGTGCAGCGGTATGTGTAAATGAAAGAAATGAAGTTTTAATGGTACTGCAGGGCAAAGAGGGAGAAGAAAAAAGGTGGTCTGTCCCAAGTGGAGGAATTGAAAAGGGAGAGACACTAGAAGAATGTTGTATCAGGGAAGTTTGGGAAGAAACAGGTTACAATGTGGAAGTTGTAAATAAAATATATGAAAAAGAGGGTATTACATACGGTGTTCCAGTGTATGTCCATTATTATTTTGTTAAACAAATAGGCGGTAATATGAAAATCCAAGACCCTGATGAGTTAATACATGAAATTGCTTGGAAAGGGATACATGAAGTTGAACAATTGTGTTTAGCTTTTCCAGAGGATTATGAATTGCTGTGCCAATATATAGATAAAGAAGCAAGTATGTAAATACTTGCTTCTTTAATGTATCCAAGACAAGAAAAGCGGAACGATAACTAAACTAGCGCCTGCTGTTAAAAGCATGGATAAACTTGCAATTGTTCCTTCCACAGGACCGATTTCGAATGCTTTTGATGTACCGGTTCCATTTGCGCTCGTTCCTAACATAATACCTTTTGCGATTGCTGTTTTAATACGGCAAATACGTATGAGAGAAGGGCCGAGCAATGCTCCTGTTAAGGCAGTTAAAACGACAAATACAGCAGTTAATTGTGACATACCACCAATCATTTCTGAAATAGCCATTGCGATTGGTGTTGTTACGATATGTGGCGCTAAACTATGTTCTAGTGATGAATCAATTTGAAAATAATTTGCTAGTAGTGCTGAAGTAATGACTGATAAAAACGAACCGACAATGACATTAAGTAAGATAGCCATTCCATGTTTCTTTAATAAATCAAAGTATTTATAGATTGGCCATGCAAAAGCAACTGTTGCGGGTTTTAATAATTCAGTTAACCAGTGACCACCAGATTCATATGTTTCATAAGGTGTATCTAATCCGAGCAATAAAGCAATTAAAATAATGGGACAGACGAGAAGAGGAGAAAGTAGACTCCAATTCCAGCGTTGATACATTTTTTTTGATAGCCAATATGTGAATAGTGTTAATAGTAAACAAAGAAATCCGATCATTGCGTTGATCCTTTCCGCTTTAGTAGCAATTCTGTTAAAAGTCCTGTAACTAAGGTAACGCAAAGAGTGCTAATCATAATAATTAAAATGAGATCGATTCCATATTGTGTTAGTGTATCTCTGTAACGTATGACAGCGACTGCAGAAGGGATGAAAAATAAAATAAGTTCTTTTAATAAAAAATCTGCTCCGTCCTGTATCCATTCTTTTTTAACTAGGTTAAATTTTAATGAAATTAATAATAAAAAAATACCGATTATACTTCCTGGAACTGGGAGGTGTGCCTGTTTTGCAATCCATTCACCTGTCCAAGCGAAACAAAATAGTAATAAAATTTGTCCGCTTAACTTCCACCATTTCATACAGTAACCACCTCTTTCTTTTTTTACATAAAAATTGTAAAAAAGAATTAACAATTTCTACTATACGTTCATTCAAAATATTTGTCTAATATATAAATTATATGTTATTAATATATTAGACATATTAATCGAAAGTGAAAAGGGTGTCCAAAAATGGAATTACGGCATTTGCAATATTTTGTTGTTGTGGCAGAAGAGTTACACTTTGGACGGGCGGCTGCTCGTTTACAAATGACACAACCACCACTTAGTCAACAAATACAGCAATTAGAAAAAGAAATGGGAGTTACATTATTTTCAAGAACGAAAAGAAAGGTTGAACTAACAGAAGCAGGAGAAATGTTTTTAAAAGAAGTAAAAAAGGCGTTTGAACAAATTGAAAAAGCAGTAGAAGTTGCACAAAGTGCGCAAAGGGGAGAAGTAGGATCACTTTCAATTGGTTTTGTAGGTGCGGCGATATATGATATTTTACCATCAATTGTTAGGGAATATAGAAAAAAATTTCCGAGAGTGTCTGTTGCATTACATGAATTGTCAACACCAGATCAAGTTCATGCACTTCATGATAACCGTATCGATATTGGCTTTTTACGTCCACCAATTCCAACGCAATTATTAGAATTAGAGCCAATTCAAAGGTTATCTTGCACCTTATGTTTACCAAAGGCACATCCACTTGCAGAGAAAGATGAAATACATATAGAAGATTTACGAGATGAGCCGTTTGTATTTATTACGAGACCAGTATGGCCAGCTTTGTATGATACAATTTTATCTCTTTGCAGAGAAGTTGGATTTAGTCCGCGTATTGTACAAGAAGCAACAGAGTATCAAACAGTTATGGGGCTTGTAGCAGCAGGGATTGGAATTACA
This sequence comes from Bacillus sp. B2-WWTP-C-10-Post-4, assembly GCF_009183805.1. Taxonomy (NCBI): domain Bacteria; kingdom Bacillati; phylum Bacillota; class Bacilli; order Caryophanales; family Bacillaceae; genus Bacillus; species Bacillus sp. B2-WWTP-C-10-Post-4. The sequence continues at coordinate 5,838 of NZ_WEII01000111.1, forward strand.
GTAATACCCGTGTCGGCAAATAAGTTATATAAAACAGAAGTTGTATATAAAGAGTTATATGATTCTAATTTTGTTGCAGAAATGTCAGTGGCTTACAAAAAAATGAATAGTAATCCAGAGCTACTAGAGTTTTTAAAAATTGCAAGAGAGAAGAAAAGAATAGAAGTAGAAGATGAGCAATAGTAGTAACAGAATATGGATTTAATTCAAATTCATAAAAGTACACCTTATTAAACAATAAAGCGGAAATGCAACTTAAGTTGCATTTCCGCTTTATTGTTCTTTTTTTAGCTCGATACTAAATAGATAAACGTGTTCATTTTCTTTTAAGAGTAGATCAATACCTGTTTCTTCATCAATGGTAGGAACGCTTACAGTTTCTTTACTGGTTTGGATTACAGCAGCTAAAGTTGTTTTTTGATTGTATTTTAAATTTTTTATAGATTGGATTGTAGTAGTTGCAGAGCTATTTACGCTTGGTGGCGCTTCTTCAGGAACAAGTGTTGAACCACCTTCAATATTCAGATACCACTGCCTTTTTTCTTGTATATCTTTATCGAATTGGAAATGTGGTGGTAAAAAAGAAAGCTTTACTTTCTTTTTTGAAAAATGTGAGGTAGCTATATTAGCAATTTCTTTTGTTTTTTTACCATTGTTATAATAATCAATTGTAGCATTTATTTCATCTTTATCATTTTTAAGAGTAACGTTATAAAACATGCTATTTCCTTCTTGAAAAGGAGTCATTTGTAAAATAGAAGCTTGCTCTTTTGTTAATTTGTATGGCTCAACAACGGCAACTTCATTGTTTTTTATTTGGCTACAACTTGTGAGTAATAATAAACACAAGATTGATAGTAATTTTATACGCATGCAATCTCCTCCTTTTTACAATTATATTCTAAATGTGATTTTTTATCATTTCGTTTTCTAGGACTAAAGACTTAGAAGAAATTCCGATTGTAGTGCGATGTTTAAAATGTCATATTTTTATACACTAGTAGTATAGAATGCGTATGTAATAAGGTAGGGGAAGAATTTTATGTCTTTATGTCGGTTAGCGAGAAAAAATATTAGAACATTTGCTACCAAAAGGATGAAGCAATTTATGTGGATTGCTATGAGTACTATGATTTTGTTTTTTATGATATCGTTACAATTTAATGAAGGAGCTATTTTGAAAGTAGGGGATGCATTTGTATTTCAAATGTATTTTTACACACTGTTTATTGTACTAATTTTCATATGTATTTTTACTACATATAAAATGATGTACTCCCTTTTGCTAGTGAGGAGAGAGGAGTTTACATCTTATGTAGCAGAAAATATAAAAAGAAAAGAAGTACTATGTTTATTATGTCAGGAGCAATTATTCATTTATGGAGCAGCGTTTGTTTTTGGATTAGTTAATGGGATGTTATTTTTAAAATTATTTACGGTTATCTTTATGAAAATCGCAGGGATACAAGGAGTAAATAGTGCGCCAATTACAATATATGCAGTTGTAATTATTAGTATAATTATGATGACTGTCGTTTTAATAACGATTATGCAATGTTATCGATTTGTTCGAAGTTTAAAAGATGAAAATTCGTTGCGATTAAAAGAAAGGGCATGAGAAATCATGCTTTTTTCAATTTTACACATAAAAATAATCATGTTACAGTGAAAAGACCTGACAAAGAATAGGAAGGAAAGGTTGTATAGAATGACAAATGAACAATCAATTGTAAAAGTCGATCGGTTAACGAAGCGAATCGGCTCAAAGACACTTGTACAAAATATTAGTTTTGAAGTGAAAAAAGGCGAGGTTGTCGGTTTACTCGGACCAAACGGTGCTGGAAAAACGACTTTAATGAGAATGATGGTTGGTATGATCCGTATGACAGAAGGTGAAGTATGGATTGATGGTCAATCTGTGAAACAGCAATTTGAAAAAACCGCTGCGAAAATTGGGGCGGTAATTGAGACACCCGAATTTTATCCTTTTTTGAGCGGGTATGAAAATTTAACATATTTCGGACGAATGAATGGTAATGTGACCGAAGAACGTATTGATGAAGTAGTGAAATTGTTAGGGATGGGACAAGTAATTGATCGCAAAGTAAAAGCGTATTCACTCGGCATGAGACAACGTTTAGGAATCGCTCAGGCGCTTATTCACGATCCAGACGTGTTGATACTAGATGAACCGACAAATGGATTAGACCCTAGTGGAATACATGAAATGAGAATGTACATAAAAAAAATTGCACATGAACAAGGAAAAGCTGTACTTGTATCAAGTCACTTACTTTCAGAAGTTGAATTAATGTGTGACAGAGTTATCATTATTCAGCACGGGGAATATGTGGCTACGCAAAATATTCAGCATAGCCAAAGCGAAGAGATGGAGACGATCCGTATACGTGTAGATGATGCGAATAAAGCAGCGGAAATATTAGGGCATGATGTTTTAGTAAAAGATAATGAATTACTTATTAATGTAAAAGATGAAGAAATCCCAAATGTTATTCGTACATTGCTTGAGAAAAATATTCAAGTGTATCGTGTATATGAAGAAAGAAAAACGTTAGAAGAGCAATTTTTAGAATTAACAGGGGGAAAAGATATTGTTTAATTTAGTATATAACGAACTGTATAAAATATTTAAGCGGAAGCGAACGATTATTCCATTTGCGGTTATTGCAGTATTAATAATCGGATTAGGGTGGGTTACGGTAAAGTATTTTGAACCGGAAACAAAAGGATGGAAAGTAGATTATACAGAACGTACTGTAGAAATTGAGAAAAAGCTTGGCATGAAAAAAGAAGTTATTTTAGCAGAAAAATCAGGGGATGAGCTTGTAAAAGAATACCAGCTTAAGATGAAGCATTTAGATACAGATACAGCACCGGCAAGCAGTTCTCCACTTTCTTTCATGAGAGATACAGGTTTTATCGTATTTCCAATTTTGCTCCCATTTATCCTCGTGTATGCAAGTACAATTTTTGCGAATGAATATAGCTGGGGAACATATAAATTTTTAACAATCCGTCCGGCGAGTCGATTTAAAATTTTAACAGCAAAGTTTTTAGCAATCGTTATATTTGCAGCTTTATTGTTTATATTTAATATGATTTTCTCCGCTTTATGTGGACTTGTTATTTATAAATTCCAACAGCCTGTATGGAGTGAGTTTATTTTCCAAGATGGAAATATAATAAAACAAAATATTTTTGTGGAAGCAAGTAAATATTATGTTTTATCGTGGTTACCAACGGTTGTGTATGCATCGTTTGCATTTATGATTTCTGTGTTAACGAGATCTAGTGGAGGTGCAATTGGTATTTCACTATTCCTTGCTTTATCAGGCAATATTGCGTTATTAGCAGCCACTAGATATAACTGGGCGAAATATTTATTGCCAGCAAACACAGATTTATATAGTATTTCAAAGAATGGAAGTTTTATTGATGGAGTAACATTCCCGTTTGCATCATGTATGTTACTACTTTATTTGTTCGTATTTTTATGTATTTCATATACTGTGTTTTTAAAACGTGATTTAACTTAATAAGAAAAGCCGTTCAGGGTGCTGAGATGCACTTTGAACGGCTTTTTTTATGAGAATTGTTTAAGTGCTCTTTCGGCTAGTAAAGCAAAGTATTCTGCACTTATAGGCAGTGCCTCTTCATTAATTGTAAAAGCAGGATGATGCCATTCATGTGTACCGCTCGTTCCCATAAAGACGAATGAACCTGGTATTTCCTGTTGGTAAAATGAGAAATCTTCTCCAGCCATTGACGGACTAGGCGAGATGATATTAAGATTCATCTTTGTGGCAACTTGAGTAGATAAGTCTGTAAGAGCTTTATCGTTGTGAACAGCAGGAGGACCTGAATAAAAACGGAATTTCGTTTTTACACCTAATGCATCAGATACACCTTTAATAATACGCTCCATGAGTGCTGGAATCTTTTCACGTGTTTCAGCTTGGAACGTGCGAATCGTTCCTTCTAACATAGCTTTTTCAGGAATCACGTTCCACGTATTTCCTGCATGAATATTTGTAACACTAACAACCGCATTATGAGATGAACTTATATTTCGGCTTACAATTGTTTGCAGTGCCATCACAATTTGAGAGGATGCGACAATAGGATCTACGCCAGCATCTGGTACAGCCGCGTGTGTACCAACTCCGTGAATTTCAATTTCAAATCGATCAACTCCAGCCATCAGTGGACCATCTTTAATGCCAATTGTACCTACTGGTAAATCAGGTTTATTATGCATGCCGAAAATCGCTTGCACATTACGTAAATGTCCAGCATCAATAACTTTGCAAGCGCCATTACTACTTTCTTCAGCTGGTTGGAATATGAAGCGAACCGTTCCATTTAGGGAAGATTCTCTTTCTTTTAATAAGAAAGCAGTACCTAAAATAGCAGCTGTATGAAAATCGTGTCCACAAGCATGCATTTTCCCTCGTACTTTAGATGCATAGGACAAATGTGTTTCTTCTTGAATAGGAAGGGCATCAATATCAGCACGAACTGCTACAATTGGTCCGTTTTTATTACCAGACACTTCAGCGATAATTCCTGTTTCTAAATTGGAATCAATGATAGTAATATTTTTTTCTTCTAACCAATTTTTTATTGCTTTTGTTGTTTCGAACTCTTCATATGATAGTTCTGGATACTCATGTAAATGTCGACGGATGGAAATAAGTTTTTCTTTTAGTTGATTTGAAATAGATACCATGTAGTATGCCTTCTTTCTTCAGCAAAATATTTACCATAAGTATACAACAATAAAAGAGAGGATTCTCAAATGAAAATCCTCTCTCGTTTATCCCATAAAAGCCCGATTGGTTCAACTAATTAAAGTTTCACTTTATGCTGCGACTTTTTTATGCGTATGATGTTTACGATAACGTCCACGCATTGCGTATGCAATTTGCGGGATTGCAATCCCAATTAATATAAGTGATACACCGAACCATTGTGAAGATAGTACAGCCTCTTTTAAAACGAATACTGACATAATTGTTGTAACTGGTAGTTCCGCTGCACCAAGAATAGTCGCTAAGCCAGAACCGATTTTTGGAATCCCGATTGTAAAGGCAATAGATGGAATAACGATACTAAATGTTCCTAATCCTAAACCGTATTTCCAAAGACCTTGAGAAATGGCACCATTAAAAATAAATGTTGGTGGGAATACAATCATGACTAAAGTTAAAGCACCAGTCATTAAGAGAACACCGCGCGGTAATGAAGGTACTTCAACAGCAACTTTTCCGCTTACGAAAATGTATGTTGCGAATGTAACAGCAGATAATAAACCTAAAATGACCCCAGTCGTATCGAAAGCACCTACTGATTGTTCAAGTAAACCACTTGATAAAAATGTCCCTACAAGTAAGAAAATAACAGAAATAACTTTTTCTCTTGAAGGTAATGTTTTTGTTGCGACTGCTTCAATGATAATTCCGACCCAAACGAATTGGAATAAAAGAATAATTGCAATAGAAGCTGGTACAGTTTTTAATGAAGCATAATAAAAAATTCCGGTAAAACTTGCAGATGTTCCTGCAACGAATAAAAGTAATGCTTGCTTTAAAGGAACGCGATGTCTAGAAAATAGAAGTGTAATAGCAAGCAAAATAATCCAACCGAACAAATATTGGCTGCCAATTACCTCTCCAAGTGAAAATCCTTCTGCATATGCAAGCTTAACAAAAATAGCTAAAATTCCATAACTACACGCTCCTAATAAAACTAAAAGAGAATAACGAAGCATGAAAAATTCCTCCCATCTATATGAAGTTATTCCGTATCGAAAATATATAACTAGAGGGAAGTATACAAAATTAGAAATAAAGGGTCAAATGAAAGAAAAGTATGACATTTTATAGAATAATAATAAAAGTATGATATTTATGCATAATCTTGAAATTTTTAATAGTAGAAGTATTATAAAATAAACTTTGCATTGTATAGAGATAGCATTTGAAAAAAATATTTTTTAAACC
>NZ_WEII01000112.1:0-11800 GCF_009183805.1 Bacillus sp. B2-WWTP-C-10-Post-4
AAATACATCTATTCAATATGATTCCGGCATGTATATTATTACAATATAAATAACCGAGGAGATGCTATCTTCCTCGGTTTCATATCTCAAATACTTCAACCTTTATAGTTTATAACGTAATTTCCCACACATTCGATTCATATACCAATAAGAAATTTAATATATTAATAAACTACTAACTTCTTTACCCCAGCCAAATTTTGAGGCAGAAACCTTTCTGCCTCAAAACAACGGGATAAAATATAAAAGAGTCTCATTAAAAAATGAGACTCTTTTACAATTTCATATTTAAATCGATTTCGAAGTTTACTTACCAAAGATAAATACCCTAGTAAACACTGCCATTATAACTACAATAACTAGAAAATAAAGTGGCATCACCAGTAACGAGCCCGTATGCAATTGACTCATTCCCCAAATTGTCATCGTTACAATTACATAGTATCCTAAGCTAAACAACGCTCCAGCTGTACCAATGACATCTTGAAAATCTACTAACGCTAAACTTAAACAATTAGGTAACGCTACTCCAATTCCTAATAGCAATATAAACATCGCTATTAAAAATACAACCATATATATTACATACGGATTTGATCCCACAAACGTAATAACAGATAAAAGGATAGCTCCTCCTGTCATTACGAGACAACCGATATATATAATTTTCTCTGGTTTATAAGTAGCAAGTAAACGTTTTGAAATTTTCGCTCCAACAATAGAAGCAGACGCTACAACAATTCCTAGAAAGCCATACATACTAGGCGATAACTGAAAGTATTCAATAAAGATAAACGGCGCTTCTGCATAATAGCTAAATAAAACACCATTTGCTCCTCCAATTAACAGCCCATATGTTACCACTTTCGGATTTGTAATTAACCTCTTCAAGACTGAAAATACATTTATTTTATTCGTTACTGAGCCCGTTTTTGTTTCAGGAAGAGAAACAAACGTATACAGAAAAATACCGATACTCATAACTACTAAACTTAAAAATACTATTTTAAATCCAAACATTTGATCAAGAAAGCCACCAATTAACGGTCCTATCGCTGGTGTAAAAGCAATGACTGCTGAAATTTGAGCAAACATAACATGCCTCTTATGCCCTTCTACACTTTCACGAAGAATCGTTTGCGTCACAACTGATCCTGCACTTGCTCCAAACGCTTGAATAAAACGACTTACCAATAAAACTTCAATGGAATTTGCAATAAAGCACAAGAAACTCCCAGCGCCATATACGACAATTCCAAATAACATTGCCCGGCGACGGCCAATTATATCTGATAGCCATCCAATAAAAAATACACCTAAAGCAAATCCAGCAAAATACACACTAAGCGTTAACTGCACCTCATTATTACTTACATGTAACGCCTTTGAAATGTCCGGTAAAGACGGTGTGTAAATCGTTTCACTAATTTGCGGAAATGCGACAAGAATAATCATTAACAAAAGTGATGGTACTGAGACTTTTTTCATTTTTCATACCCTCCTATAACTTTGAAAATCTCAGAAGTAAAAAGACTTTCCTAAGCTACGGAACAGGAGGGGCCATTATAGAAATCCGGTCATAAAACAACAAAGAAAACACCTCAATTACGTATGTTAATACTTATAGGAGGGTAATATTAACATCGATCTTTAAATATACTTTTTCAATTATATTACATATTGCGTTTCTTTTACTAGTGCTCAACCTTGGAGGATTGTTAAAAAGATAACTTGATACATTCACCTTTTTATGGAATAATTAGAAATAGTTTGAATTCATAAACTTAATTATTAAACGATAGACTAGCATATTTTAATGTCACAAGCTTACAAACAGGAGGACTTTCGTAATGATTGAAATTTTAAGGACAGTATTAAACTTTCTAATTTCTCTATTCTCAGGAGAATTACCAATTGTATATTATGTATGGATTATTAGCCTATTCCTAATTCAAATAACCCAATCTACTCTAAACTATAAACTCTTTAACAAGAAAGACAATTTCAGCACTTATATATTGGAAGGATTACTTGCTTTTATTATTTTATTGTTTGGAGGAATATTAGTATCTAAGTTACTTGCCTACATAATAGACGACCCTGCTATTAGTATGACGAATTTAACACATTATTTTGTTTCTCTTATCATATTAACTATATTTGTCGTAATAACCTGTGTTAAAGACTTTATAGAAACATCTATAAAGAATAAAAATATCTCTCTTTTTAGCTTTTTAGTAATTTCCTTCATAACAAGTCTACTTTCATTCAAGTTTTTATCACCTTTAATTGAAGGTTCTTTTTCTCTTTCTAAATCTTTTATAACTACTTTAATCATTCTAGTAACCGTATCCATTCCTCTATTAATTTCTTTAGAGGAAAAATATGCAGGTGAAAAGGAAACAGAAAATTTATAGCTTCTCATTTACATAAAAGAAAGAGGGAGCTCCCCTCTTTCTTTTAAATCATCCCTTTTAATATCAATCCTAAAACTGACATTATTATCGCGCTAATAATAATTCGCAAAATCCAAGTAGTGTTTGTACTTATTTTTTCTAATTGCTTATTGATTGTTGCTATGTCTTTCTCATTAATAGTAGTACGCGTTTCTAAATTTCGAATGTCTCTCATCATTTCTTTTTGCTCCGCCTTGAGACTGTCAATTTTAGCGTAAACATCTTCCATATATCCACACCCTCTGTTCATCTTAATAGAAAAATCTATATATATTATGAGACAACCCTCTTACCTGTGAATACATTGCGTATATCCGCGTACCAAATTATTTGTACAATCTAATTGAATTACTCACATGTTTCCATTCTTCTATTTATAAATTAGCGTTAAGATAGATTAAAATTTAAAAAGGAATCCCTTGTTTATTTAACAACAAACAAGGTGCAATCCAACATTCGGGAGCACCTACGATAATTTCTATTGTTTTCATATTTACAACTCAATATAATCAGTATGATTTTCTGAAGAATCCACTTTTTGAACTGCTTAAAGTATACTAATATGAATACGAAATAGCTGTATTGATAAACTCTCTAGAACAATAAATATACTGGCTGAAACGGATCTATATCCGATATTTTTTCCAGTAACATGAATGGTTATTTCTGATAAATGCGTTTGTACATCATTGTTTTCAAAAATTTCATCCTCAACCTTTACAATATCTGCTTCACAATCTACTTCTTTAAAAGTTTTCAATAATTTTGTTTCCAATAAACTACAATCAAAGCTCTCATCTTTTATTACGGCAAATTTAACCTTCATATCGATTTCCCCATTTTTAACAAACTAAAATCACTAAATCAATATAAATATATATTATTCTATTAAATAATTCAAAATATACGCTTCTTATATGCATTATTAAAAATCAGTTCTAAAGAATTAAATAGTAGGCGTTCCACTAATCTTTCATATAATTCGTCTCTTAATTATTTTGCTCATTGCGCTTTTTTATTTTCCTCACTATTTCAACTAAACTTTCTGTAATAATACATATTTCAAATACATTATTTCCTTTCACTCATACTTTTATCATTGAGTTTTTATTCACAAATTCGTAACACATACATATGAGTTATCATGCTAAAATTAGTTTATTCACAAGAAGAAGTTCTTCTTAATAAATCAACCATTTTTAATACCCTGTTTAAAACCTTGCCCCCCTGCAAGGTTTTTTCCTATTTAAATAGAGTAGTAGTTTTCGTTATGCTTCTCTCCCCCTTGTTCCTTACCCTACAAATAATACTTCATATTTATTTTAATTTTTCAGCATCCGTACTCGCTCTGTTCGAGAGCTCTTTACCAAATATTCAATCTAATGATAAGATTGACCAAATTAATATTTTCGTCCATAACTGTATCAAAAAGTACACTAAAGAAAAAATAGCACTCTCACAATTAAGTAAACGCGAGCTTTTTCTTCTATCTACTTACTATTTAAGGTTAATAGTGACATAACCAGATTTTAAAATTCGACTTAAATTCATTGATGAATGGAGAGGTTTATATGAAATTGAAAGACAAAGTAGCAATCATAACTGGTGGAGCAAGTGGAATTGGCGAATCTACTGTTCGTCTTTTTATCGAAGAAGGTGCAAAAGTAGTTATTGCTGACTTTTCTGAACGTGGAAAAGAACTATCAGATGAATTGAATGCACATGGATATAATACTTTATTTATTAAAACTGATGTAACAAAAGAGGCAGATATTAAACAGCTAATTCATGAGACAGTAAGTACATACGGTAAATTAGATATTATGTATGCCAATGCCGGCGTTGCTGATGATGCACCAGCAAACGAATTATCCTATGAAAAGTGGAAAAGGACTATTGATATTAATTTGTCTGGGGTATTCCTTTCTAATAAATATTCGATTGAACAATTCCTTAAACAAGGTACAGGTGGTGTCATCGTTAACGCTGGTTCGATTCATAGTTTTGTTTCATTACCTACCCCAACAGCATACTCCTCTGCAAAAGGTGGTGTGAAACTATTAACTCAAAATTTATGTACTGCCTACGCTAAATATGGAATACGTATTAATGCGGTGTGCCCCGGTTATATTGACACCCCTTTACTTGGTAGTGTTAATCCTGAACAGAAAGAATATTTAGCTTCACTTCATCCACAAGGCAGACTTGGAACACCAGAAGAAGTCGCTAAAGCTGTCTTATTTTTAGCAAGTGATGATGCTAGTTTTGTTAACGGTACAACACTTCTTGTTGATGGAGGCTATACTGCACGTTAATTTAAAAATTTTGAAGCACCCTAAGAAATATATAGTCTTCAACAAGAAAAAGCGCCATCACAAGTGACGGCGCTTTTTCTATGTAAGAGCAACTAGAAGGTATCCTTCTAGCCTACTCCCATTTATAAGTCCAAAACTGTTCAAGTTGCAGCCATTTTAATGTTGCTGCATCTTTGTTTTTTATTTTTGCATGCGTGTCTTCAAGCATTGCTTCTGTTTGTGAACGGTGCGCACCTAATGCAGTTAATTTATGATCAAATACTTCACTAATGTTATTTACAACATCCGGTTCTCCTAATACTGCCTCACGATTTTTCGTAATCGCAACAGCATGGATAACTGGGCGCTCTTCTTTTGGCATACGTGATACAGCGCGAACGACAGCGCGGCCAAATGCATTATGATCTGGATGTACACCGTGTTCTGGATAAAATGTAATAATTCGAGATGGATTTACTTCTTGAATGATTGCTTCAATTTTATCAGCAACGAAATCAACATCTTCAAATTCTAACGTTTTATCATGGAAGCCAAGCATTCTTAAATCTTTAATACCCATCGCTTCACAAGCATCTTTCAATTCTTTCTTACGGATATGTGGAATCGTTTCACGGTTAGCGAATACGTTCTTACCCATGTTACGTCCCATTTGTCCTAGAGTACCACATGCATACGTTACAGGTACTCCTTGATCTGTTAATAAGCGAATTGTTCCTCCCGCAGCATATGCTTCATCATCTGGATGCGGAAATACAACAAGTACATGTCTCTCCATAAGTTTCCCTCCTTCTTACTTAAATGGTGTTAAGCTTAACTCAAGTGCAACTGCTAAGCGACCTAAATTATCATGTCCAGCTAATAATAAACGCTCTTGATCGTCTACTTCCCAGTGCGTAATACCTTCAGCATATACCCAACCGTGATCCATTTTCAAACCAACTCGGTATGGATTTGTTCCAGTTATCTTCCCGCGTTCAAAACGGATAATCGCATTTCGAATGAAAGCACCAACTGTCATCATCTTTTCATTTATGTGTGATGCATACGCTCCGTTTGTCGTTTCTAAATGAATATATACATCTTTATTTACAAAACGTTCAATTTCATTTTGAATAAGAGAACTATCTTTTACTATTTCCATCGGAATTCACCTCTTTAAACCATTTTACGCAAAAATAATGTAAATTGCTATCTCTATATTAGAGGACAACGCTCACTTTTCCTAATAATTTGCACTGTGTTTTTTATATTTTTTATATGATATGTAAAAAATACATTTTTTCCTTCACTTTGTTAAATAGTTTTCTTTCTTTTTTGAATTTGCTACAATATATTTTATCCCGTATTATTGCAGCGAGATACATTTCGACAATTGAATACATAATTTAAAGAAGGTGACATGATTGGAACAGTCAGCACATGAAGTAGCAAATTGGCAATATTATTTTGCAATTGCCGTATTTTTAATCACGTACGGATTTATTATTTCTGAGAAATTGAATCGTGCTGTAATCGCACTATTCGGTGCTGCTATTATGATTATTTTTGGAGTTGTAGATTTACATACTGCTTTCACATCACATATTCAATGGGAAACGATTACCCTTTTAATTGGGATGATGATTCTCGTACATATTACGAGTCAATCAGGCGTCTTTGAATTTGTGGCCATTAAAGCGGCAAAAGCAGCTGGTGGAAAACCGATTCGCATTTTATTATTACTATCCCTATTAACTGCTGTCGGATCAGCATTTTTGGACAATGTAACGACTGTTTTATTAATCGTTCCTGTTACATTATCCATTACACGTATTTTAAAAGTAAATCCTGTGCCTTATTTGATTTCAGAAGTGCTGTTTTCAAATATAGGCGGAACAGCAACATTAATCGGTGATCCACCTAATATTATGATTGGATCAGCAAACAAGCATTTAGACTTTAACGCCTTTTTACTTAACTTAGCTCCAATCGTAATTATTATTTCTATCGTGACACTTGGCATTATTTACTTCATGTATCGTAACAAACTAAAAACAACACCTGAACAAATCGAAAAACTAATGGCATTAAACGAAAAAGATTACATTAAAGATCAAAGCCTCCTTTTAAAATCTATTTCGATTTTAGGACTAACTATTTTAGGCTTCGTACTTCATTCGATTATTCATGTAGACGCTGCTGTTATCGCGATGACAGGCGCTACACTTCTTATGTTAATCGGCGTGAAAGAACATGATATTGAAGATGTATTTGCCCATGTTGAATGGGTAACCATTTTCTTCTTCGCCGGATTATTTGTTCTCGTTGGCGGGTTAATTGATATCGGACTTATCTCTTCACTTGCAAGAGAAGTAATCGACGTAACAAACGGTGACATCGGATTCGCAGCTATACTTATTTTATGGGTATCTGGCATCGCATCTGCGACAATCGACAACATCCCATTTGTCGCAACGATGATTCCTCTTATTCAAGACTTAGCTACAGGACTCGGACTATCTGTCGATTCTCCGCAAATCGAAGTACTATGGTGGGCGTTATCTCTTGGAGCTTGCTTAGGAGGAAATGGAACACTAATCGGTGCATCTGCAAACGTAGTCGTTGCTGGTATTGCAAAACGTGAAGGACATGGCTTCTCTTATATGGACTTCTTAAAAATTGGTTTACCATTAACTATTGTTGCACTCTTGTTATCACATGCTTATATATATTTACGTTATTTAATGTAAAAGTTGTATTGCATGAAATTATGTCGTCAAATACAAAAGGTTTGCAGCATGCGTGCTGCAAACCTTTTGTCATCACCAAAATATACCGATAATTGCTAAACCACCTAAAATCATACCACCAATTTGTCCGACAATTGTTGGTGATAATTGAACACCTTTTCTCACTTCAACAATTGGTCTTTCGTGCCTTAGTTGCTGCACTTCACTTTGAAGTTGGTGCACACTTCCGTGCAACTCTTTAATAAGTTCTTTTAATTCGGCGACCTCTTCATTTACTGGTTTTGCCTTTTCTAAATTCATTTTACATGACTCCTTATAAATTCAATCAACACACTGTAAATTTTCGCCAATTACCATTATATCTCCTGCATACTACATATATAATTTCGAATGTACTTTCTAACCTTGCAGCTCTATCCATTCATCTCGCAATATCCCCATAATCATACGGTCAAAACACTTCCCATCTCTTTGAACCGCTTCTCTCATACAGCCTTCCATTTGAAAACCCATCTTTTTATACAATGCAATGGCAGGTTTATTATACGAAATAACATCGAGACCGATGCGGTGTAAATTCAATTCATAGAAAGCATACTTTAGAATAAGATGTATTGCTTCTTTCCCATATCCTTTTCCTCTATCATTCGTATCTCCTATACCAATGGCTAATAAACCTTTTCTGTTATTCCACTCTATACCATGAATCGCCACAAAACCAATTAAGCGATTTTCTTGAACTGTCCTTACCATGAAAGAAACACTATTCGATCTCCGTCCTTTTAATAACTCATCACTTGCTATTTCATTTAAAGATTGCGGGAATGCTACATCTGTATCAACATGTCTTAAATACTCACTATCTTCTTGCCACATAGCCATTACTTCAGCATCTGTTTCTCTCATAGCTGATAATTTAATCGTTTTATTTCGAAAAAGATTCATTGTCATTTCAAACTCCCCCTTTTAAATAACAGGGATACTTATTTTAGCCTATTTATCCCCTTATTCCATAAACTGTTTCATAAACGGGATACTTACAATAAGCGCTGACATTGGCACATCTCCTCCATATTGAATTAACTTCATTGTATAATTTTTTATTTATTCTAACAACAATAGAAAGGCCCTCCAAATTTAGAGGGCCTTTCCTAATAGCAAAACTATATTATTTCGTAAACATTTTCTCCGCTTCATCCATTGCCATTTTGTTTCCTAAAGCAGAATAGTCCAGCCATGGTTGATCATTGATAATGTATACGTGCTTGCCTTTAACTGCTTTTAAGTCTTTCCAAATTGGCGTTTCTTGAAGTTGTTTAAATGCTGCTTTTGCTTTATCATCTCTATTTACAACAACGAAAATCGCATCTGCATCAAAGTCAGGTAATACTTCTTGTGAAATGACTTCGAAAGGGCGGTTTCCATCAATTTTCTCTACACCATTTGCAGGCTGTAACCCTAAGTCTTGGAATAAAATTGGTCCCATCGGTCTTTTCGTACTAAATACACGCAATTCTTTTGCAGTAACGCGAATTGCCATTACTTTTTCGTTATTACCTAGCTCTTTATCTATTAAACCTTTTACTCGTTTTGATTGCTCTTCGTAATCTTGAATATATTTATCTGCTTCTTTCTCACGGTTTACAAGTTTACCAACTTGTTTTAAATGATCTCTCCACGTACCTTCATCTAAATTGAAAGAATGTGTTTTTGCAATTTTTTCGTATTTCGCTACATCTTTACCAGCATATTTTTCATCAACATAAATGTCAGTTGGCTTTAATTGAAGTAACGCTTCCATATTCGGATCTGTTACAACACCAAGCTTCTTCGTATCTTTCAACTGCTCTTTTGCGTGCGGTAAGAAATCTTTTAAATCTCCACCAATAACAGAACCTACTGGTGTAATTCCTAATGCAAGTAAATCATTCGTTAAATGAATAGACATTGAAGCAATTTTTGGGTCATTACTTTTTTCCGTTTTTTTCGTTGCCTCTTCATTAGCTTTCGTTTGACCACATGCTGCTAATACTAAAATACACATCATGCTAAATAAAATAGTAAGTTTCTTTTTCATATGTTCTCCTCTTTGAAGTATTTATTTTGTTTTTGTAAGTAAATAAAGAAAATACGGTGCTCCTAAAGCTGCCACTACTACACCAGCTGGAATAGAGTTTGGCTCAAATATAGAACGACCTATCGTATCTGCTAGCACTAAAATAATCATTCCGATAATGCCAGCTAAAGGAAGAAAGTGTTGATATGTAGTACCTACTAACTTCCTTGCGATATGCGGAGCAACTAAACCGATAAAACCAATCCCTCCTGCCATCGATACACTTGCGCAAGATAATCCAACCGCTGTAGCTAAAAGTAATAACCGTTCTTTTTGAACAGAAACACCAAGTCCTGCTGCTACACTATCACCTAGTGACAATGCATTTAACGTTTTAGATTTTAGCCATGCATACGGGGTTAGTATGAAAATCCAAGGTAATAATGCAAGGACATGAATCCAATCCCTTCCCCACACGTTACCAACTAACCATCTGGAAGCGAATGTATATGTCTCATCATTTAACTTGAGAGAGAAAAATAACGAAATCGCACTAAATCCAGCTGAAACAGCAATACCAACGAGAATAAGTCTAATGGGAAGTAAACCTTTTGATTGATCACTCGCAAGTATAATAATTAAAAATGCAGCTAGTATTCCCCCACCAAATGTAAATAACGGTATTAAAATCGATGCATTCTCATTAATAGAATGAAAGAAAGTAACAAATATAATTAGCCCGAAAGATGCACCTGAATGCAGTCCTAAAATACCAGGGTCTGCAAGTGCGTTACGTGATAATCCTTGTAAAATCGCACCGGAAATCCCAAGGCCAATACCAGCTAACATTGTGATTATAATTCTTGGCATACGATAATCGTATAGCACGGTTGCACTTTCAAAATCACCATAACCGAAAAGCGTTTGAATTACTTTGAGCGGTGCAATACTAAGTGTCCCTGTATTTAAGCTAAGTAAAATGACAGCGATACCAATACAACCGAATATTGTAGTTACAGTAATGGCTCTTTTTTTATCTGTGTTAATAAGACCCTTCACTTATAGCTCTCTCCCAACTTTACGTGCTATATAGAGGAAGAACGGAACTCCAACAAGAGCTACCATAATTCCTATCGCAAGTTCTTTAGGAGGGTTTACTGCTCTTGCTCCTAGGTCAGCTACAACTAATAACATAGCTCCTAATAATGCTGACATAGGAATAATGAGTCGATAATTAACACCAACTAATTTTCTAGCAATGTGCGGGATAACTAGTCCTACAAATCCGATAGAACCAACAGCTGAAACAGAAACACCTGCCAGAATAACTACTATAATCATCCCTAGTATTCTCGTTCGGTTCGTTTTCACTCCTAAATTTGTAGCAACATCATCTCCCATTGATATGAGTGAAATTGATCTCCCTAGCATTGTCGCAAAAATAATCGTTATAAGAATAATAGGGACTAAAAATTTCAAGTGTTCCCACTTAACCCCTGCAACACCACCAGCATACCAAAACGCTAAATCTTGGCTTAAATCATAATAAATCGCAACACCTGAACTTAATGAATGTAAAAGCGCTGCCATAACCGCTCCAGCAATCGTTAACCTCATTGGTGTTAACCCGCCTGATGTTGCTGATCCAATAACAAAGATAAGTACTGTACTTAAGACAGCTCCAATAAAGGAAACAATCATTAAATAGGAATACGGCATATGTGGGAAAAAAGCAAAACTAAGTGCTACTACAAACATCGCACCTGCATTTATTCCGAGTACACCTGCATCAGCTAAAGGATTTCGTGTTACACCTTGCATAACAGCACCAGCAACCGCAAAAGCTGCCCCTACAACTGCTGCACCAATTACTCTCGGGAGCCTTAATTCATAAATAATTTGGTGCTGTGTTAGTTTCGGGTTGTAATCCAAAACCGCTGCCCACACCGTTTGTAAATGAATATCTTTTGCACCAAATGAAATGGCTAAAAATATAGATCCAATTAAACATAAAATTGTTAAGCTCATGAAACATATGAACTTAATATGTAGCCAGCGGTTATTACCAGCATGTACAGTAGACTTATGTAACATGTTTCATTTCATCCTTTATATTCAGTTGTTTTTTATAATTATTTTTTATTTGTAATTATTATTGATAATAATTATCATTTTCATTTAGATATTATATCGCCACTTTTTTTAAATAGCAAACTATTTTTTCACTTCGCTAAATATTAAAAT
>NZ_WEII01000113.1:0-11758 GCF_009183805.1 Bacillus sp. B2-WWTP-C-10-Post-4
GTTATGATATGTTGATATTTAAATTAGGCCTATCGGAAATATAGAATAAGAAAATGGTCGATTTATGATATAATTTCTTTAATATTTTTAGAATGATAAAAGTTAATATAGTGAGATAAATACATATACGAAAAGAGGAATAACGTATGCGATATATTACAGCTGGTGAATCTCATGGTCCACAACTTACAACGATTATAGAAGGTGTCCCGGCAGGATTGTCTTTAGTAGCAGATGATATAAACGAAGAGTTAGCTAGAAGGCAAAAGGGATATGGGCGCGGTAGACGCATGCAAATTGAAACGGATCAAGTGCAAATTTTAAGTGGTGTTAGACATGGAGAAACATTAGGTTCCCCTATTGCACTTGTTGTTGAAAATCGTGATTTTGCACACTGGACAAAAATTATGGGGGCGGAGCCTTTAACTGAGCAAGAAGAAAAAGAGATGAAAAGGAAAGTGACAAAACCAAGGCCTGGGCATGCTGATTTAAATGGTGCGATTAAATATGGTCATAGAGATATGAGGAATGTACTGGAACGTTCGTCAGCGCGCGAAACGACGGTGCGTGTTGCTGCTGGTGCGGTTGCTAAAAAGGTGTTAGCAGAACTTGGTATTAAAGTGGCGGGCCATGTAATTGAAATTGGCGGTGTACAAGCTAAGGAGATTACGTATAGTTCAATTGAAGAATTAAAGAGTATTACAGAAGCATCTCCTGTACGTTGCTTAGATGAAGAAGCTGGTAACCAAATGATGCAAGCGATTGATGATGCGAAAGCAAATGGTGATTCAATTGGTGGAATCGTTGAAGTAATTGTGGAAGGGATGCCAATTGGAGTAGGTAGCTACGTGCATTATGATCGAAAACTGGATGCGAAATTAGCAGCTGCAATTATGAGTATTAATGCTTTTAAAGGTGTCGAGATTGGAATTGGTTTTGAAGCAGCGCATAGACCAGGAAGTGAAGTTCATGATGAAATTCTGTGGGATGAGGAGCATGGATATACACGAAGAACAAATAATGCAGGTGGACTAGAAGGCGGTATGACGACTGGAATGCCAATTGTTGTGCGCGGTGTGATGAAACCGATACCTACACTTTATAAACCTCTTCAAAGTGTAGATATTGATACGAAAGAGCCTTTTACAGCGAGCATTGAACGTTCAGATAGTTGTGCAGTGCCAGCAGCTAGTGTCGTTGCAGAAGCGGTTGTGGCTTGGGAATTAGCGACAGCTTTAATAGAACAATTCGGATTAGATCGTATGGAACTAATTCGTGAAAATATTGAGAAACATAATGAATATGCGAGGGGATTTTAATGGGAAACATACATATTCAAACGAAATCAAAAGAATATGATGTACATGTTGGTAAAGAAGCGTTGTCAAACTTAACAACGATCGTTCAAAATATGCAGCCAGCGGTATCTAACGTAATGATCATTTCAGATGAAGCTGTTGCATCACTACATTTACAGAAAGTTATCGATGCATTACAAGTAGAGCAGCACGTGTTTTCGTTTGTTGTACCAAGTGGCGAAAAAGAGAAGTCTTTCGAAAATTTCTATGCGGCTCATACGTCGGCTCTTGAAAATAAATTAGATAGAAATTCTTTAATTCTTGCACTTGGAGGCGGAATGATTGGAGATTTAGCTGGTTTTGTTGCTGCATCGTTTATGCGTGGTATTCGCTTTGTGCAGGTTCCGACAACTTTATTAGCGCACGATAGCGCAGTGGGTGGGAAAGTAGCGATTAACCATCCGTTAGGTAAAAATATGATTGGTGCATTCCATCAGCCAGAAGCAGTTGTATATCATACACCGTTTTTACAGTCTCTTCCTGAAAAAGAGTGGCGTTCAGGTTATGCAGAGGTGATAAAGCATGCTCTTATCGGTGATGTGGAGCTATACCATTGGTTAAAAGAAGAAGTGCAAACATTAGCGGATCTTCATGATGAGAAGTTAATCCATATATTAACGAAGGCGATTCCTGTAAAGGCAAATGTTGTGTCACAAGATGAAACAGAGAAGGGTGTACGTGCTCATTTGAACTTTGGACATACGTTAGGACATGCTCTTGAAAAAGAGCTAGGGTATGGAAATATTACTCACGGTGACGGTGTAGCGGTTGGAATGTTATTCGCCATATTTTTAAGTGAGCAAGTGTACAAGGTTGATCTTGCTTATGAAGATATGAAGCAGTGGTTCTTGAAATACGGCTATCCAAAAATGCCAAGAGATTTGAATGTAGAGCGCCTCGTTCAATTGATGAAACAAGATAAGAAAGCAAATGCAGGAGCAATTCATATGGTGCTTATGCAGGAATATGGGGTAGTGAATGTCGTATCTATTTCAGATGAGACTGTTCATATTGCGTTAGAGGCATTTCAAAAAGATATGGTTTAAAATGATAGCGAAGTGCTGTGAAGTGCTCATTTAGAGGTATTCTCGTAATAGTGACGGTTATGACAAAAGATTACAGTAAGGGGCTATAACCGTATTGTAATCAAATTGAATGAAATGACTGGGGGAAGAAAAATGAGAGTGAAAGAGCAATTGTTAACTTTGAGAGCGTATGTGCCTGGGAAAAACATTGAAGAAGTAAAAAGAGAATATGGTTTATCAAAAATTGTGAAATTAGCATCCAACGAAAATCCATTCGGTTGTTCAGCACGTGTGACAGAAGCATTAACTTCTTTAGCGAGCCAATATGCCCTTTATCCAGATGGATATGCCTTTGAACTTCGGACAAAAGTAGCGAAACATTTAGGTGTAAAAGCAGAACAATTACTATTTGGTAGTGGATTAGATGAAGTCATTCAAATGATTAGCCGAGCGTTATTACATGAAGGAACAAACGTTGTAATGGCGAATCCTACGTTTTCACAATATCATCACCATGCTGTTATTGAAGGAGCAGAAGTTCGTGAAGTATCACTTAAAGATGGTATTCACGATTTAGATGCAATGCTAGAGCAAGTAGATGAGAAAACGAAAATTGTATGGATTTGTAATCCGAATAATCCAACAGGTACATATGTTGAGAAACAAAAATTACTTTCATTTTTAGAATCAGTTCCTAAGTCGGCTCTCGTTATTATGGACGAAGCATATTATGAATACGCGGAAGCAGAAGACTATCCGCAAACATTACCACTTCTTGAAAAGTATGAAAATCTTATGGTTTTACGCACGTTTTCAAAAGCATATGGTTTAGCTGCTTTTCGTATCGGATATGCGATTGGGGATGCGAAGTTAATCGGACAGCTAGAAGTAGCTAGGTTACCATTCAATACATCAACTGTAGCCCAATCTGTAGCACTCGCTGCATTAGAAGATCAAGCCTTTTTACAAGATTGTGTGCAAAAGAATGCTGAAGGTTTAAATCAGTATTATGCATTTTGTAAAGAATATAACGTATTCTATTATCCATCTCAAACAAATTTCATTTTCTTAAAACTTGGTATACCGGGTAATGAAGCTTTCAAACGATTAATGAAAAAAGGATATATCGTTCGTTCTGGTGCTGCATTTGGTATCGATGATGGTATTCGTATTACTGTCGGTTTGAAGGAAGAAAATGATGAAATTATAGAGTTGCTGAAAGAGCTTGTAAATGAGCAAGTACAGAAAGAAGAAACATATTCTTAAGAGATTGTGAAGGCTCCTAGTATAGGAGCCTTTTTTATCGCATTCAAAATAAAGGTTGAAGACTGCTAATTAAGTTATTCTGTAAACCACGGTTTGTATGGCTTGATAATTAGTGAGAGAAGTTATTTGCACGGTCATAAAAGAAAGCGGTACAATAGAAGATGATGATAAGGTATCGGTGTCATATCCGAACCTTTTGAACAATTAACTACTCTGTAAGAAGAAGTATAAGAAGAAGCATGCTCATTCTAAAGGTTGCGTTCTAACAGTGAGTTGCTTATGATAAATGAACAGAAGAGAATATTTTTTAGAATTAAAGGAGACGTTTATGCAAAAGTTTGAACAAGCTGTTTCATATATTGAAAATGGTGAAGCGGAAAAAGGATTACAATTATTAAAAGAACAATTAAAAATTGCGAATGATGAAGAGAAGTATGATATCGCTCGTTACTATCATACGCTTGGATTTACAGATGAGGCATTAGCAATTACTGAAGACTTACGTTTACTGTATCCAGAAGAAAGTGAATTCACTGTATTTTTAGCAGAATTATATATTGATCTAGATAAAGAAGATGAAGCGATTGAAGTGCTTCATGATATTCCAGAAAATGACGATTTATATGTTCAATCGTTATTACTTGTTGCAGATTTATTCCAAATGCAAGGTTTTGATGATGTAGCAGAGCAAAAACTATTAAAGGCGAAAGAAATGATGCCTGATGAACCTGTTATTACGTTTGGGTTAGCAGAATTATATAGTAGTAAAGGTGAAGAACAAAAGGCAATTACTTATTATGAATCGCTATTAGCGGAACATAAAGTAATGGGTGGTGTTGTGATCGCACTTCGCCTCGCAGAAACGTTAAGCGCAATCGGAAACTGGGAAGAAGCGATTTCTTATTATGAAGCAGGCCTAGAGGAACAAAAAGATATTCACTCATTATTTGGATATGCCTTTACATTATACCAAGGTGAAGAATATCAGAGAGCAATTGGTGCTTGGCAAGAACTAAAAGAATTAGACCCTGAGTACGCATCACTGTACATGTATTTAGCGAAAAGCTATGAAAAAGAAGGAATGCTTCAAGAAAGCTATGAAACGCTTCATGAAGGAATTAAAGTAGATGAGCTTTCAGTTCCATTTTATGTAGAGTTAGCGAACATTGCGGCGAAATTAGGAAAAATAGTAGAAGCAGAGGAAGTTCTTCAAAAAGCGCTTGAGTTAGATCCAGGGCATTTAGGTGCAACATTAAAATATGCATATATCTTAAAAGAACAAGAAAAGTACGAAGAGTTAATTGCAATTGTAGAGCGTGCTATTGATAGTGGAGAACCAGATACACAACTACTTTGGGATCTTGCGTATGCAAAAAAACAATTAGAAATGTATTCGGATGCATTAAAACACTATGAAAGTGCATATACTTCTTTTAAGAATCATCCAGACTTCTTAGAAGAGTACGGTTATTTCTTATTGGAAGAAGGAAAACGAAAAGAGGCGAAAGAAGTATTTACCCAGTTATTACAACTAGACCCGACACAAATTCATATTGAAGAGTTGTTATATAATTTAGAGGATTTTTCATAAGTTGGAAGGAAACTGAATGCCGCTTCTTGAATCTAAAAAGAAAAGAGAAAGACAGAGGAGGGACTTAATTGCTATGAATACCCCTGTTTCTGTAAACGAGAAGAAGGATTTTGTAAAATGGTTTTTGAATAATTACCAACTGAAACAGCGTGAATGTGTATGGATTCTGAATTATTTAATGAGTCACGACCAATTGATGCATAAAGTCCACTTCGTAGAGCATGCAAAATATTGTCCGCGTGGCTTAGTGATGTCAGCGAATTGTGTGAAAGACACACCGTTTCACTTTTTTAAACAAAATGTTATGACAACAGATGCTGAAAAATCGTTTCATGATATTCGTTTAAATCGAGATGAGGATATTTATATTCAACTCAACTTTAAATCATCGTTTCAAAATGCGAATTATGTAGCTGTATTAGAAGAAAACCCATATTTACCAAAGCATATTGAAGTAAATGAAAAAGATCGTTTACTTGCAGAAAGGTTTTTGGAAGAAAGTGTATTTTCGTTTAGGAGAGAACGCCTTTTGAAACAAATTGATGAAGCGTTAGATAAGCAAGATAAGGAAGCGTTTCATAGATTAACGGCAGAGTTAAAGACTTTATAGAATTTATTTGGATTAATTAATTTTTACAAATTTCAGACTTTTATCAAGAAAAACTACCTATATTGGGTAGTTTTTCTTTTTTTACCTCTTTTAGTGTGGTTTAATATATATAAAGTGAAAGTTCTGTCATTTACAAGTGAAGGAGGGAAGGGATTTGAAGTGGATTGTAAAAGATGTAGAACAGTTTGAGCAAGCAAGAGAGTATGTTGATACAGGAGTAATACCGCTGTTATCAATTTCGGCAGCAAAAGAAATGAAAATGGTTGTAGAACAAGGTGAATTTATCGAATTGTTGAGCACGGAATTGGAAAGAGAGTATAAAGGAAGAGTGCTTTTACTGCCTGCGTTTACGTATTTGGTAGAAAGTCAAAAGAATGAAAAAGGTCGTTTGCAAGAATGGACAAATCATTTACGAAGTGAAGGTTTTAAGCATATTGCTTATGTTACAAGTGATTTTTCATGGAAAGAGGATATGCAAGAGTTACAGGGAGATTTATTTTGGTTTCCTTCATTAGCGTTAGAACAATTTAGTGATCAAGCAAAAAGAGAAGTTATTCATGCGCATATAAAAAATATAATGGTGATGTTGGAAGAGAAATGGGGAAACTCGCAATAAACAGAAAGTTCTTATTATTATGAGTAGTATGATATTGACCTGTGCATGAGCGTATTATATCATGATAGTGTCCTAGTTTTTATTTTTTATATAATTTATCACGAGGGGACAATTTCTGATAGAGGGGGGAAATTTTCGTGAGCGACAAAGAACATCGCGTGTCAAGAAGACAATTTTTAAATTACACACTCACAGGGGTAGGAGGCTTTATGGCTGCCGGTATTTTAATGCCGATGACGCGATTTGCGCTTGATCCGGTGTTAAGAAAAGAAGCGGGAACAGATATGGTTGCTGTTGCGCAAGTAAAGGATATTACAACAGAGCCGAAGCGTTTCGATTTTAAAGTGAAGCAGGTTGATGGTTGGTACAAGTCTGAAGAACCAAAATCGGCTTGGGTTCATAAAGATGAAAGCGGAGACATTGTTGCGTTCTCTCCAGTATGTAAACATTTAGGATGTACAGTTAACTGGAATTCGGACAAAGCACATCCGAATCAATTCTTTTGCCCATGTCACGGGGGGCGTTATACAAAAGATGGGATTAACATTAAAGGTACGCCACCCCTTGCTCCGCTTGATGTGTACGAGTCTAAAGTGAAAGATGGAACGCTGTATCTAGGAAAAGCGAAGCCAAGAGGGGGTGCAAAGTAGATGTTAAATAAAATTTATGATTGGGTGGATGAAAGATTGGATATTACACCAATATGGCGTGATATCGCTGATCATGAAGTACCTGAACATGTAAACCCGGCACATCACTTCTCTGCATTCGTCTATTGCTTTGGAGGACTTACCTTTTTCGTTACTGTAATTCAAATTTTATCTGGAATGTTTTTGACGATGTATTATGTGCCTGATATTAAAAATGCTTGGGAATCAGTTTACTATTTACAAAATGAAGTTGCTTATGGGCAAATTGTTCGTGGTATGCACCACTGGGGTGCTAGTCTCGTAATTGTAATGATGTTTTTACATACACTCAGAGTTTTCTTCCAAGGTGCGTATAAAAAGCCCCGTGAGTTAAACTGGATTGTTGGTGTTCTTATTTTCTTTGTTATGTTAGGTCTTGGTTTTACCGGATATTTATTGCCGTGGGATATGAAAGCTTTATTTGCTACAAAAGTAGGGATTCAAATTGCAGAGCAAACACCGCTCATTGGTCCTTATATTAAAACATTACTCGCTGGTCATTCCGAAATTGTTGGCGCTCAAACATTAACTCGCTTCTTTGCTATTCACGTCTTCTTCTTACCAGCAGCACTTCTAGGTTTAATGGCCTTCCACTTCATCATGATTCGCAAACAAGGTATTTCCGGTCCACTATAAGAGATTGCTAAATTAAAGGGGAAAGAACAAAAGGAGGGAGATTATGCATCGCGGCAAAGGGATGAAGTTTGTAGGAGATTCTCGGGTACCAGTAGCTCGGAAACCAAATATTCCAAAAGACTATTCTGAATACCCAGGGAAAACAGAAGCATTTTGGCCGAACTTCTTGTTAAAAGAATGGATGGTTGGTGCAGTTTTTTTAATCGGTTATTTATGTTTAACAGTGGCGCATCCGTCGCCGCTTGAGAGAATGGCGGACCCAACTGATGCTGGATATATACCACTTCCAGATTGGTATTTCTTATTCTTGTATCAGTTATTAAAGTATTCTTATGCTTCCGGTTCATTTACTGTAATTGGAGCATTTATTATGCCAGGGATTGCGTTTGGAGCATTACTGTTAGCTCCATTTCTTGATCGAGGTCCAGAAAGACGTCCATTGAAGCGTCCTGTGGCAACTGGATTTATGCTTTTAGCAATTGCATCGATTATTTTTTTAACTTGGGAATCTGTAGCACACCACGACTGGGAAGCTGCAAAAAAACAAGGAGCAATTGTAAAAACAGCGCCAGTTGATAAAAATGATGATGGCTATAAATTAATGCAAAAAAATACTTGTTTAACATGTCATGGTGACAATTTACAGGGCGGGGCAGCAGCACCGGCACTGCAAAACTTAACTTTAAAGCCAGAAGAAATTGCTAAAATTGCGAAAGAGGGAAAAGGTTCAATGCCTAAAGGTGTATTTAAAGGTACGGATGAGGAACTGAAGAAGCTTTCGGAATTCGTTGCAAAGTATAATAAAAAATAATAAAAAGCTGACTACAAAATTTGTAGTCAGCTTTTCTATTTAGTTGGATGAAGTTTGTTATAATAGAGTAGGATTTAATGAATGAATTACTTTGCTTGAAAGGTGTTGGACATACGGATTGGTGTACTTGTATGCAATGTTAAGACAACGCTCGGTATTATTATTTTTATTAATTGTTAACATATTAGGTACAATTTACGGATTTATATGGTACGGAAATCAATTGAAAGAAACGTCACCTATATTTTGGCCGTTTGTACCAGATAGTCCTATGGCGAGTCTCTTTTTTGTCTTTGTTTTAATTGCTTTTTTGGCAAAGAGAAACTGGGGATTAATAGAAGCGTTAGCGATTGTAACTTTAATAAAATATGGTATTTGGGCTGTTGTTGTAAACGGGATTATGATTTACGTAAAAGGGCCTATTGGCCTTATGGGCTACATGTTAATGCTTTCGCACTTTGCGATGGCAGTACAAGGATTTTTATATGCTCCATTCTATCGCATAAAAAAATGGCATTTTATAGTAGCAGCTGTGTGGACGTTGCATAACGATGCAATTGATTATTTATTTTGGCAAATGCCGCGATATGGAATTATGCATTTGTTTGTAGAGGAAATTGGTTATTTTACGTTTTGGTTAAGTATTGCTGTACTATGTATTACATATTATTGTTGCTTACGTGAGCAAAGGAAACAATTTTCTTTATGATGGTTAGAACATTTAGGGGGAGAACATGGAGAAAAATAAGAGTGGTACAAAAATATTGGATCGATTGATTACTTTAGTTGTTTCATATAGCATAGCATTTTCTATTTTTGCACTCGCAACAACGGCAGTTATCTATGGAAAATGGCTGTATTATTTTGAAATTGATTTTTTAAATATTCCTGATTTAGCGGATATGACGAAGGATGAAATTAAAAGAAATTACGATGTGCTTATTACATATTTATCCCCGTTTTATGACGGAGCATTACATTTGCCAACATTAGATATGTCCACAAATGGCCGTATTCATTTTGTAGATGTTAAAAATATTTTAGTAAAGATTCAATATGTGATGTATGCGACAATTATGATTGCAGTGATAGGCGGAATTTATTTATTAAAAAAGAAAAATGAAAAGTTTTTACTGCATGGATCGATTTTAACAATCATTTTTCCGATAGCGCTTATGTTACCAATTGCTATTAATTTTGAAAAGAGTTTTGTATTATTCCATAAACTTTTATTTAGTAATGATTATTGGGTTTTTGATCCTGAAAAAGATCCAATTATATTAATGTTACCAGAAGAGTTCTTTATGCATGCTGCGTGTGCTATTTTATTATTCATTTTAGGTGGTAGTATACTTTGTTACAGTTTATATCGATATTTCGTAAAAAAGAAAAGGATGTCACAGAAAAAATTCTCTGCTTAAAGAGAATTTTTTTCTTTGTAAAATGATAATATATTTTTCGGTCTAGTTCTGTTCTATTCTTGTCCAAATTAACATATTTTGTACTAGTAGTTATAGGGGGGACCGGGATGAAGAGAACATTAATTGGATTGATAGCATTTCTAATTATAATGTTTCCGTTACGTATATATGCTGAAGAGTGGAATGAGCTAACAGGGTTGTTAGACGACTCGTTACAGTTAGTGAAGCGTAATGAAGATGAAAAAGCGGTACAAGTATTACAACATTTCTCGGAGCAATTTTTAATAAAGGGGAATGAAAAGAAGCAGGAAGTAACACCAGATCAAGTTAGAGTTATTTCTTTAGCTTACGATAAGGCGCAACAATCGCTCTCTGAAGAAGGTTTAGGTAAGCAAGCTAAAATTGATAATGTGCTGGCATTACAACTTGCTGTTGATGCACAAGTATCGAAATATCAACCACTTTGGATGGAAAGAGAAAGGAAAGTAATGGATGCCTTTTCTCAAATGGAAAAAGCGATGGAAAAAGAAGATGCTGGGCAGTTTCAACAAACGTTAAATACGTTTTTAAATGAATTCAATATTATTTATCCAAGCTTAATGATTGCTTTGCCAGAAAACGAGGTTCAGCGTGTAAATGTTCATTTATCTTATTTAGATGAATTTCGTAACGTTATGTTAAAAACGAAAGGCGGCCAAATGCAATTAGGGATTATTAAAGGGGATTTGCAAAAGATATTTCACACAGTAAAAAAAGATGAAATTGCACCCTCTCTCATTTGGTTTATGACAATTACTGGGGGACTTATTTTCTTCACATTAACTTATGTTGGATGGAGAAAGTATAAAGGAGAGAGAGAAAAAAGAAAAAGTAATGTACATTCTAAAAATAGATAATGCAATAAATAAAGATATGGATTGTAAGGTTTATTCATTGACAATAGTAGCAGAAGAAAATAGAATGAGAAGTACTATAATTAAAACTTCAATGGAGGTTCATGATGTTTTATTTAATTTACTTCGCGATCATAATGATCATACCGTTGTATGCACAGTCAAGAGTACGTAGTGCCTATAGCAAGTATTCACAAGTTTATTCAACATCAGGTATGACAGGAGCGGAAGTGGCTCGAAAAATTTTAGATGAAAATGGATTATACAACGTAGCTGTAGAAGAAACACCAGGTCATTTATCAGACCATTATGATCCAACCGCTAAGACGGTTCGATTATCAACAGATAACTATTATGGACATTCAGTTGCTGGTACAGCAGTTGCAGCACACGAAGTAGGACACGCAATTCAAGATGCAAAAGATTATAAATTTATGCGCGTTCGTCATTCGTTAGTGCCAGTTGCAAACTTTGGTTCGAATATGTCTTGGATTTTCGTCCTAATCGGTATATTTGCACAAATGTCTGGTTTGTTGTTATTAGGTATCATTTTAATGGCAGCAGGTGTTGTGTTCCAGCTCGTTACATTGCCAGTTGAGTTTGATGCGTCAAAGCGCGCAATGCAACAAATTGAAGCGTTAGGTATTGTATCAACAGATGAATATGGGCAAGCTCGTAAAGTATTAAATGCGGCAGCATTAACATATGTAGCAGCTGCAGCTGTAGCGGTATTTGAATTATTACGTCTCGTATTAATGTATACTGGTATGCAGCGTAGCGACGACTAAAGACTATCAATTTTGATAGTCTTTTTTTGTTGTATGGATTGAATTATATAATGT
>NZ_WEII01000114.1:0-11755 GCF_009183805.1 Bacillus sp. B2-WWTP-C-10-Post-4
GTTTATTTTTATTTATTTTATCACTTAAATTCATTAATAAAATATAGTAATGTATGTATTTATCGATCGTAAAACGGTTCTTATGACCTTTGATGATGGCTAAAATAATATATGTATTCTATTACCTCTATTTCTAAAATAAATCCTTAATCCTTCTTTTTCATCACAAAATCTTTTGGGTTACCTTTTAACTGGTAATACTTCACGTTAAGACGAATAACTCCTACGATGATTACCAAAAATCCTATTATATATAACATTGTTCCTTTCTCCGTTTCTTATTGTTTAGCGAACTTCTGTAAATACTTCACATGTTTATTTTCAGTATCTTTATCAGTAATATTTGCTTGCAAAATAGCCTGGTAAATATGCTCGACCTCGTCTTTTGTTAATTTCACATCAATATAGGATTCGATACATTTTTTTAGATCGTTATAATATAGGACATGTTTATCTTTAGAATGAACATTTACTCTTTTTAGGCTGCATTTTGGATGAAACGCTGCAATAGAAATACACGGCAGCTGTTGTTCCATCACCCATTCAATTGTTTTCATGTGCTTATAATTTTGTCTAAATGGATTCTGAAAAGAGTGTTTCTTTCTAAAAATACCTTGTGTCCATCTTGCTGCCTTCTCACTTCCATAAATCCAGCCCTCGTAGTTCTTCGTCTCTATAACAAATATACCTGTTTCTGCAATAACAATATGGTCAATTTGAGTTGTATCACCATACTCTGTATGAACCGCCACATCATGTAACACCCAATACCTTTCGTGATCTAATTTTCTTAATATACGTTTTACCATCTTTTCTCCAGCTCTTCCTTTCCATTTTGGAGCATGTTTTTTTACCATAATGTTTATCGGTATCAGAAGCACAATTAGAATTAATTCGAATATTAATACTTTCATAATTTAAGTCCCCTTTTCACATTCTTGTGTTTCTACGCATTAAACGATATACATGGGTTTCTAATCCTAAAATATAATATGAGATACATAAACCTTTTATCACCATCTCTATGAATCCTAATGCTAATGAAACAATGAGTCCGCCCCGAAATTGAAACGGTCTTGTCACCCTCCGATTCACTGGTTTTTCAATCACTCCAAAATTAGCCCAGGTTGGCAAACGCTTTTCTACATTCTTTATAGTGCCCATTAATCCATATTTCAATGACAAAATGAAACATCCAATTAGTAAATATATAATAGAAGAAAAATAGATAGATAAGCCCATAACAATAATTGTGAGCAGCCAACCTATCAAGATAGAATTACGTAAAGCGGTATATTCTGGATTTCTTTTCAAAACAAGCACTCCTATCAAAATAAATTAAGTTATTATTAAATACGAGGTATGAATTTCTAATTTAAATATTATTTTAGTTTCTATCTTCCTCGTCTGTTTTGTAGGCATACCAGCTCTACTACGAGGAGTGTTCATTCTACAAATGGAAATCCTTTACAACAAAAAACGATTAAAAATCGAACGAATTATCCCCTATATCAGAGGAGATATTTGCAGAATATGAAAGGAAAAATCAGATGGGTAGATAAAAGGTACTGAATGAACATTCAGTACCTTTTATCTATATATATTTCTTTACATATTCGCAAATAACCATGGAGCCAGTACGGCTAACATACATAGTAAACAAGATCCCGTTATAACGCGATTAGACCAACGATAATACTCAGGTTGTTTTGTACTCTCATGAATTCTTCGTAAACGAATTCCTGCAATTAACATAAAGGGTGTAAAAATAAGTGCTGTTGCTTTAAACAGGTCTAAAAAATCCGTAAAAATGTTCATAAACGAAAATACATCCGAACTAAATAAGAAATATACACTTAATCTCATTGCCATCATACTAACGAACGAGAAAATCATACTCCCTGTTGCCCATTTCATCCATTGACCATTCTTTGTAATTAACGCCATAACCATGACAATAACACCTAATATGAAAGAGATAGAAAAGATATTTACCCCTACTTTAAAAGCTGGTGCATACATACCCTCAACTTTTTGTATAATTGATGACCCAAATGAATCGTCTTTCTCTGTCGTTTTTGTTCGATTGTTTAATCCTTCGTTAAAAGATGAAGAAACATCATTTCCTTTCAATTCATTAAAATCCACTTTTACAGATGCATGAGCTGTATGTAAAGGTATGAGTACTAGGATCATAAAAACAAATGTACATAAAACTCCAATCATCCCTTTTTCTCGCTTCACAACACATCACCCGCTAATTTTGGCTTAATGCTCTTTAATTTGATTTCATTTCCTTCTGCAACATAACGGAGATCTGCGGAATAATAGATATTGGCTTTTGTATATGCCCCCATAATCGCATTTGCAATTTCTTCTTTTTCTACTGCTACATATGTTTCATTTTCATTATAAAACTGTATTTCAATTCGATTAATATTATTATTTAATACTGTTATATGTAACTCTTTTAAGCTATTCAAACGATTTCCTAAACCACACACTAGCTTAAATACCTTACTCGCAAGTGTAGGTGGCTTAACATACGTCGTATTAAAATGAATCGTTTCATCATCTATAACACCATCTTCCTCAACTGCGCACGTCATAATGAAAGAATGATTTTGTTTTTCAATTTCTTGTTGATTTAACTTGCGATCAATGACATATTTCAGACTTGTTGATAGATTTTCTATATATTCATCCAGTTCAGTATTTGAAATTTTAACCTCTGAGAATTCTGGGAAAATCATGTAAGCGTGCATATTAGAACTACTTTTACTTACACGTAATACCTGTACCTGTTTCTTTTCATAGCGCACCGTTTGTTCCAATTTTTTTACTACATTGTTGCTTATATGATCTATTATCATATTTCATCAGCCTCCAGTAATTTTAATAAAATAATTTTTACAATCTCATGTATATAAAGCATTGCAATATTTTGCTGAGGTCTCGAAACTCATATTTTATGACTAATAATCACTTTAATCTTAAAACATCTTAATATTACAATGACGTACAGTGTTTCATTATAGTTGAATATTCTTATATGGTGAATCGTTCTGTTTCACTCATTTGCATAAAAATAAAAGGCTATTTTATCCTTATACAAATGAGTGAGAACATACTGTATTTCATGCTATTTATCTAAGAAAATTTAACTGGGAAATGGATGTTATACACTCCCTAGTCATATATTATTTGATTCAACTAATGTATAGAAAATAGGTGGATTCACCTCAAATTTTATATACATTCATATATTATCTGGTATTATCCCTCCTTCTGTATAAATCCGATAGCACTTCTTATTAGATATCTTTATAAATAACGTTAATCCTTGTTCTCTTTCTGTCACTTTTGCAGTCCACTTTAACGCTTGTGCCTCTTCTACTTCTGATTTTCACTATTAACAAAAAGCACAATTGTTCAAGTTCTAGAAATGTCATTCATGTTCTCACTTAGCATTTACTTCTCCATCCAAATTCTTTTAGACCGATGTCACAAATAAATTGTAAACACTGACGGACCCTTTTCTAATGTAATTTCCTTTGTGAGAGTAGTAATACGCTCTTACTCCTTACTAATCATCCTGCATTCCCTTGGTCAGCAAGAAACAAGACGTTTCACCAATACATTTCCCCTCTCAATTATTCAAATGAATCGTACTTAAACTAGCCCTTTACGAATTTGTTTTTTTCTTTTTCTTCTATGTATTGAAATTAAATAAAATTTTTCCGCTAAATCATTTTTATATGCATAATCATCTACCAGATTTCTAATTGCAATAAAAAAGGAAGCTCCAAGTACTCATATCACTTAGTTCTTCCTTTTCCCCTGTATAAACTACCATCACATGATTTATATCGTAGTTCTTCATTTGCACTCCCTAATAACTTATCTATATCAATCAATATATCATCCGGCTCTTTAGATTACTCTTTTAGATCTACTAATACTATTCAAACATTATTTTATTTCATTTTGTTATGAATCATAAATAATCCCACCTGCAACTTGAAAACAACATAAAAAGGACTTCTTCAAGTCGATTAAAAATGTGCATAACAAAATAAGCTATATATGCACTAATCGGCTCAAAGAAGCCCTTTCAAAATTGAAACAAGAACACAACTTGCTTCTGCAACTCAACCACAACACATAAGGCGTGGGAATAAACGGAATTCAACAAATAACAATATACCTATATATTATACAATTTAGATTTTTGTATCAAGAATTTTTTTATTATCTTTAGTCATTTGTCAGATGCTATACAATCAATAGCATTATCTAATAAGTTAATTCCAAGATCAAATATTATAATATTAATAGTAATCACCAGTGAAGTTTTACTAATAATGATAAATAAAAGACGCCAACTAGCGTCTTTTATTTACTCTTCCATATTTTGATTTTTTAATAATTCAAATTCCTATCTATGAAATATACTCCTCGTACCATTTAGCTTTTTTAGTTTACACTTTACACTCTTTTTCTTCATCTCACTCTTGTATTTCTTCGTACATACGCTGTCTTTCTTTGTTAAGAGCTCTAACTTGATCGTAATCGTAATCAACCGATCCCCTTTCTTCTGTTCTACGTTGTATTTCTTCGTAAATGCGCTGCTGCTCCTTGTAAGCTGCATCCCCCTGATCGTAATCAATTAATTCCTGTTCTTCGCCCCTAATTTGTCTTTTTCGCTCTTCTCTCTTTTGTTGTAGTTGATATCTTCTATATGCCTTCTTATCAGTAATTTTTTCACAGTCGTGCGCTAGCTCCTTCGTTTCGTCATGTCCATGTCCGCAAAAATCGTTTGGAATTATAGCACTAGATTTCTTAACAGATTCAGGATTAGGATCTTCATGTTCTTTGCTAGCCTTCTCATCTTTAACTGCAGTATTGCTAAGACCACCTTGCTCTTTGTTCGTTACATTTCTATTAGAATCAAACTTTATAGTCATCGAACCGTGTCCACCGTGACCTAAATATATATAGATAGAGAACAATTTAGTTGTTTCGCTGGATCCAGGCTTTCCTGCTATCTCTATGACTTTGTCCGCAGGCATTCCAACCTTGATTTGATTATACTGTTCTAGTGATACTGTTGATGCGTCCTCATGTACATCTTTATAATGCGGATATTTGTCATTAATTTCTTCATCTTTATTCTTAGATTCCTCCACTTGTTGTAGCTTTTTTTTCTTCTTAGGTTCTTCTGTATCCTCTTTGACCTTAGGCAGAGTGGACTTCTTCTCTACAATCTTAGGGGGATTAGACTTCTCCTCTTCGACCTTTGCGACTTCTATAGAGTCTTGTTCCTTATATGGCTTGTAATCCCCATCTTCCTTTGCAGAGCAGGCACTAAAAATTGATACAGACGTTGCACTTAATACAAGTAATTTCTTTAATAATTTCGTATTAAATTTCATAATATTATTCCCCCGTTACATATATTAAATTGCCCCCTCATGCTTCCTCCTATAAACGTTATCCTTTTCCTTCGCACATAGACTCACATATAACTTTGCGTAAGCCTCTTCGATATTCATTACAGATCACTTTTTGGCTGTAGTACTTGTACACCCCTATAACATTTCAAGTTGATTAGTGTAACCCACAAGTCAGCATCTTTCTCATTATTCGCACTCTATTTCTATCAAATGTCTTAATTACGTATCTTATGCTGCGGAAAGAATTGTATATTAAATGTACTTCGTTATTTACCTTACTCCATTAATCAACGGCTAAGAGTTCAATTAGTGATATGTAAATTTTTTATCTTTCTATTATATAAATTGCTGTATATTGCATTATTATAATATTATTTTAGCAAATATTGTTAATCTATTCAACGTTGATTTAAAGGTGTTAAAAAACGAATAAGTGGAATTCTTAACGAATAGAGATGAAATTTCGTTAAGAATTCACGTAATTTTCACACATTAAAACACTGCATGTTAATATTTGTTATATAATGAAACCAAGCCTTAAGTAAGATAGTTTCCCTGTTACGAGTAATGAGATAGTTTGTTTCACCTTTTTATATTATCTAAAAAAGAACTTGTAGTGATGCCTACAAGTTCTTTTTGCATTTTTTATCATTTTAACCAAGGAGACACCTACCAAAATGAAGGTGAATCAAATGATGATTAATAAAGCCTATAAATTTTGAATCTACCCACATCTAGCACGAGCAATTTTAGGCAACAAAGTTAATGTTATCTCTTTTCTATCAAGCGAAGGTTTTATAGTACCCTCAGAACGAAATTTTGTGCTAACTTTTACCCATCCAGCTCATTTTTTCGTTTTAAAATATTTCAAAATATGGGCTGGATGGGTACGTATAGTGACCTCCACTTAATTATCAGAAAAACCTTAGCCTCTAATTGCATACACGCTAATTACGATGATTTCCCAATTCCAGCACCATAATGAATCTCTCCTTCTCCTCTTTTCATCAGTATTGATAGGTAATAGAGGGGCCAGTCACAAAAACAGGTTGTGAAGAAAGTCTTCTTCACAACCTGAGAGTAAGTTATATATCCAAATATGACCTGTTCTTTTAAGTATTTAGTCTTTTATAATCTGTTATAATCGATATAACTAGAGTCATAATAAATCCACTGACCTGTTCCAATTCTTAGCCAACCATTCTTTTCTTCATATACTGTAACTTTTTCGCCTTTACTTGTCTTTCTAACAATAGAATAATTTGTACCTGACCCGCTTCGAACATTTACCCCAATACCATTAATTTGAGCCGTTCCAACTACCTTTTCAACACTGCCATTTTCAATTACTTGTAGCATATTTAGAATGAATGTTGCTGTTTCACCACGAGTTGTTGTTCCTTTAGGGTCGTATTGATTTTCACCCTTACCTTTGACAATACCTAAGCCATACAATCTTTGTACATCTTCTTTATAGCTAATTTGGTCTTTGTCTGAGAATGGTAGGTTTACAACTGGTCCCCATATACCTTTATACTGTAAAGCCTTGTTTACAATAATTGCTGATTCTTCTCTTGTAATAGGTGTGTTTGGGTCAAAATAACCATCTCCTCTACCTTGAATGATACCTGCACTTGCAGTACGTTTAATACCATCTCGTAAAGTTGAATTTGCATCGTTTAGGTCTTTAAATGAAGCATCTCCAGCTGGCAGGTTTAGAGATTTAGAGATTAATTGAGCAAATTCGGCTCTTGTTATTGCTCTATTGGGTGCGAAAACTCCGTTTCCTTCCCCTATCATAATACCCCTTCTATTTAACTCTCGAATAGCTTCTTCATACCAACCTCCTGTAATGTCATCTTTTGGTTGATAAAGATTATTATAATATCCCTCAACGCTATTTACGAATACATCCCATTGCCCATTATTAATCATGTTAGCAGGGCAGATTTTACCGCTCCATTTTTGGTGTTTTACAATGTTATTTAACGGTATACCAGTTTCTTTCATTAAATAAGCTACAAGTTTCTTAGCGTTATCTACTGCTTTACTGTAGTTTCCGTCACTGTTAACTGCGATTTCAATTGCAATAGATTCTCTATTACCTGGACCATCACCGTCTCCTGCGTGCCATCCGTTCTCGTTTAATGGTAGATGTTGATAAATTTCTTTATCGTCTACTGTAAAATGCCACGATGCAGCTCGGTCCGTGTTACCTACTGCTTGGTTATATAGGTATTGAGCATGGTTTCTAGCACCTGCTCCTACACTTGTATTATCAGTCTCATGAATTGTAATATACTTTGGACTCATGTAGTTTTGAGGACGAATATTATCGTTACCTGCTGGAACAATCCATTCAGTGAATGGAACACCGTTTATTGTACTAGAGGTGCTAGGTGATATGGGAGACAGACTACGTTTTGTTCTGTTTGAATTGTTAGGAACAGTTAATGTGCCTGTTTCTTCATGAATACCCTCTGAGCGTTGAAGACTATCTGCTTTCTTATTGTCGACAGTACCTCCACCACGTCCGTCTACCTCTTCAAAACTAGCTTCAATACTTTTTAAAGCCTGTTCATTTATTGTTTGAATTTGGTCTGTGTTCTCTTGCACTTGAAGGCTTGTAGATTGCTTATTGTTTACTGATTGTTGTTCCTCTGCAAACGATACCAATGGTGAAGATAATACCGTTAATCCTGCCGTGAATGCTACTACTTTTTTATTAAATTTAATGTTCATTTCTAATTTGGTATACCTCACTATTTTAATAGATATACCTTCCTCCTTGTACTTCTTTTAGTGTGAATGTTAGTTTAAATAATGGTAGCCTGAACCTTCAAAATGACGGATTGATTTTACATTTCATATGTCAAACCGACATCTATAAGTCCTACATGAAATGTCAGTACTTTAGAATTATAACACAGCACGGTTGCAATAATTCCAAGACTCTTGCAAGTAATCTCCTAATCTTCGACATGCTGATAGGATGACTCTAAAAAAGGGCATTATCAGTATGGAAAAGGGAAATTTGTTTAAATGGGGCATTATCACAGCGCTATCAAGCTAAAGTTTTATACCACCCATAAAGCAAAAAAATGTTATCCTTTCTGTAGAATTATAGGAAGGGATAGCATTTCTTTATGAATCTTTAAATGCTTACGTTTACTGAAGAATTACAGCGGCATATGCCTCCCCAGGTTCTATAAAGAACGAAGCACTTGATTATCAACATGATTGATCGCATCTAGTTTCTCAGGATAACATTTTAAGAGTTCCTATTTCAAATGGTGAAGATTACACTATAGATGATAAATTTACAACTTCACTCTTATTATTCATCTGCATAGTTTATCTTAATGGAATAGCATTCAAAAAATTCCCTAACAATATAAATCCCCCTCTCCAATTCCTTGAATCTGAGCAATCGGTACATCCTTACTGGTCTTTTTGTTTTTATCGTCACCCTTTCAAATCATCTTCATATGTTGTATATAGATATCTCCTTTCGAATTGACAATGATGCCTCTTTCAAGTCCTTAATGGTACGCCTTACAAAGAGCACTTTTGAAAAGTGCCCTTTGTACTTTGTAATACACTCAATCTATAATAAAGTAATTTTAATGTATGAATAATTTACACCTGCCTCTTTGTATGAATTGTAATTATTTGTACACACTATAATTGGAAGGCTTGAATCATTGTCATTGAAAAATGTTCAGCACTTATGTTCAGCACTTCCGCTCCTTAAGAGAACAGTCTACGCAACTGTTCTCTTTCCTTTTTTAACAAATATAACAGGACAAGCATAGTTAACAATCCTACGATCGATTGCATTGCAACAGTCTCAACGTTTCCTCAACAATTTCTCAATATTTTTCATGGACAATAGCACACTTCCTCACCGTTATTAATATCTTAATATTAAATACTGAAAGGAGGTGCTAAAAAATGACTTGGTTCATTATTTTAGGATTTATGCTTATTTTAAGTATAGGCAGCTTTCATACACATAGTATTCATATCATTTTCAAAATAGATTCAGACATAAAAGCTATGCCAAGTTGGTCTTTCATTAATAAAATAAACTTTCAAACATTTAAAGATTTTTTAAAAAACCCAAACAGGAATAAACTCAAAAGCCTTACCATAGGAGAGCTGTTTATCCCTTTAAGTCTATTCAATAAATTATTTGGAAAAACATTAATTTTTCTACTCCTATTCTTCTATTCTCAATACTTCAATTAAATATAATATGAGTTGAGTAAAAGAATAGCAGTCGCCAACCATAACAAACAACAGACCGCCTATTACAGACGGTCTGTTTTAAAACAAATTGATTATATCAACAGAATAAGGACACTTTAAATATTCATTATATTCTTATTATTAACGAAAAAAATGGTAGTAATAAGTGCATTAGCATATAGCACGAATAGTTTACATGCACCTCAACAATCTTCTTCTAATGGTGGAGCAATCCTTAGTGTCTCTGTAGAAGTATCTATTAATTAATGTAATACATTTTTCTTAGTTATAAAATCAGAAAATTCATTTTTTACAAAAATGTTGCATACACTGGATAGAATATTGAATCCTTAGTCCGAAACAAATTTATTTTGGACTATTCACGTTACTATAATTGTACGTAGAATGATAGACTAAAACTTCCACTTAGTCTTGTTCTGTAATTTCTTCTCTTTTTGAAGTAAGGCCTTTAACTTTTTTAAATAATCGATTTCCATACGTAAACATTCATTTTCATCTTTTAATGTCTCTATACCCCCTTCAATAGTTGCATTATTTAACTTTGATCTTGCCTTTTCCATAACTGCCCACCTTTCTTCTTTTTATATGAGAATTCCACGCCTTTTAAATCATATATTTCCCTTTACCTACTAACTATTTCAATAAATTCTTTAACACAAGCAATTCATTTATTTCATTTGTTTTTATTTTATTTCTCAGAATTTCAAATATATCTTTTGAAAAACCCTGGTATTCCATTCATATTTATCTCTCCTAAATAAATCGTAATACATATTATACCCAACAAATTTATAAGCTTTAATCTTATTTTTAACAAAACCTTCATAATTTTAAATAGACATAACACTTCATGCTGTCAACTCCCCCTATATGGATAAATATGAATCATCTAATTTATTTGACATTTCAATGACTTATGACAGGAAAATATATACATTTAATTAAACCTAATGTATCTTTGGTTTGTAAGTCTTATTTAGTTGGCCAACTTTTAATACAATTTAATAATTAAAAATAAGGGGGATTTAAAAATGAATCAAGTATTAAGGAAAAGTAAGAAAAAAATGATGTATCTAGTCGGTTCACTTCTAATTTCTCTATCAATGTTTTCAACTACAAGTTTTGCAGCTACAGAAGGTGCTGTAAAAAGTGTTACAAATAGTAATTATACTGGAATTGCAGCTGATATAAACCTACCAAAATCAGTTGTTGTTAAGGATGGATATGTGAATTGGTATTTAGGTATTGGAGCATCTAAAGTTGAAGGTGGTATTTCAAAAACACCAAGTGGATATAAAGTATTTCTTAATTCAGGATATAATGAATCAGGTCAAAACAATAAGTATTGGAACACACAATATGATACATTAATTAAAGATGGTGATCGAGTAAACCTTAAAATAATTAATAACGGCAATGGTACGGTTACTATGTATGTAAATGGAATGCCTAGATATACAAATCAGCCTGTATATGGCTCATTTTCTCAATACGAACCAGTAAAAATGGTTCAGGGCGTTGAAGATACTGGACGTAATTCTTTTAGCCAAGCTAGCTTTTCAAACGTACATCTAAGAGCAGATACATCTGGATCTATCTACACGAGTTGGAACAGTTCTATTTCTTCCACATTTTCTAAACATGGTACTTATAGTGACAATTTCACAGTTTATTCTCAAGTACCATTAAGCGCAAGTTTACGCTAAGGTTGCTCTTGTATACGAATGATTTTGTAAAAAAAGGTAGCTGTACTTTTTGTATAGCTACCTTTTTCATATGGTGAATTTTTAATAGATATTCTATCAGCCATATGTTACATTCTTCATATTTTAGCTTCTTTGAATTAAATAGTACTTAATCAGCTTGTCTTATTACTTCACTTAACGTAACGAGGTTCAGCTTATAGCAACTACAACACGCTTTATTATTAATACTACTATTATTATTTTAACTTTAATTCCATCGCATTGATTTTTTAATAATAAATATACAACCTATTAATGATAATACATATACAATAAGAATAA
>NZ_WEII01000115.1:0-11745 GCF_009183805.1 Bacillus sp. B2-WWTP-C-10-Post-4
AATACATACTTGTATTATAATTTAGTTTCATTATTTTGAAGAAAAAATGAAAAAATTTTTATGGTATTATAATATTTGCAATGAGAGTAATCTATAGTACGCATATGGTAAAATGTGTAATTTTAACTTTCAGAATTATTATATAGTATTTCGAGAAAAAAATGTACAAAATAACGAATTTTATTTACCAAAGTAAAGGGAGTAGAAATATATATGAAAAGGCTATGTATCATTCCATGCGGAAAAAAGAAAATTTGGGATAAACATTCAGACTACGGACCGATGGAAGCAAAAGATGTATATATTAGTCCGTTCGGAAAAGCATGTCAGGCGTACGAAACTATGTTTTTCGAAAACTGGGTTATATTATCAGCGAAACATGGATTTTTAAGACCAAGTGATATTGTATTAGAAAACTATGATCTTGCATTTGATTCAAAAAGCGATGAGGTAATAAGTATAGAGCAATTACAAAAACAGATGGTAGATAAAAGTTTACTACAGTTTGACGAAATCGTCTTATTAGCAGGGAAGAAGTATAAAAAAGTAGTGACAAAGTTATATCCAGAAGAAATGATTACATATCCGCTAGAGGGGTGTAAAGGAATTGGGTATATGTTGCAGAGGTTGAAAGAAGCTGTGAAGGAAGGGGAGGAAATATAGGTGTAGTTTCAGTGATTTTAAACTCTATTTATTTAGGGAGCTGAAAAGTAAAATAGAGTTTTTAGGCATCGCCGAAAGGGTGATGCTTTTTGTTCGTGTCGTCATTCATGTAAAAGTAATTTAGAGAATAAATCATTCGATTTATGAAGCGATAGCTTTTTTATATCAAAAACAAATTGCGTCACTTTTAGAAAATGTAGGACGTATGGGCACAGTTAAGATTGTAAGTGGGAATAGCAATAAGACAAGTTTTGAATAAGATATTAAGAAAGGAGATGTTGATGAATAATGGCTAGATATAGTTTGCACGGAGGACACAATAGTATTGTTCAAGGTGCTAATTTC
The DNA here is from genome assembly GCF_009183805.1 of Bacillus sp. B2-WWTP-C-10-Post-4. Classification (NCBI taxonomy): domain Bacteria; kingdom Bacillati; phylum Bacillota; class Bacilli; order Caryophanales; family Bacillaceae; genus Bacillus; species Bacillus sp. B2-WWTP-C-10-Post-4. The sequence goes on from NZ_WEII01000115.1 coordinate 1,009, forward strand.
GGAAATCGGAAAGAACACGTTCTAGATAGGCAAGTTAAAGATGCCGTGGCGGCTAAGTTAAGAGCCCTAGGACACACGGTTTATGACGATACGGACGAGGTAGGGACAACTCAATCACAAAATTTAAATAATATCATTCGGAATAGCAATTCCCATGCTGTGGATTTAGTTATTTCTTTTCATCTTAATGCAAGTGATGGAAATGGACAGGGTGTTGAGGTTTTATATTATGATCAGAAAGATTTGGCGGCTAAAATCTCAGCTCAACTAGCAAAAGATATTGGATGGCGTGATCGAGGTGCGAAACAACGTACAGATTTAGCAGTATTAAATGGAACGAAGGCACCGGCTATTCTTATTGAATTAGGGTTTATTGATAATGAATCCGACATGGCAAAATGGAATGTTGATAAAATCGCTAATTCTATTGTATTTGCTCTTACAGGACAAACTGGAGGAGGTGCAGCGGATTTGCTCAAAGTAAAAACTGGTGGTGTAGCATTTAGTAATTTACAAGCTTTGGCTCAAGCTATGGTTGATGCGGGTATTGATGGACAAATTGTCGTTCAAAAAGATGGCATTGGTTATGCTATAACGAATGGCTATCCGTCCGGGAATATCGATAAATTTACAACTTGGTTAGATGCACGTAAATGGTACTATGAGTACGTGAGATAAAAGTAGTTTGCTAAATAAAAATAAGAGCCGTCATGTGACGGTTTTTATTTTTATTTAATCTTTTAACTCTACTTATAATATGGAGAAAATAGACTAATAAACAAGCCTTTGTATACTTTCAAACATAGAATATGATGAATTCTATCAAGGAGGAAGCATATTTATGAGAAATACTTGTCATTGTGGACATTTTCAAGATTGTAATAAATTTTGGGATGATTTAATGTTTGGGAGATGTAGATGTAAGCGCAATGATTTTCACGAGTGTTGTTGCAAAGAGAAACCGAAGTGTGAGTGTGAAAAATGTCATTGTAAAACAAAAGCGAAATGCCATTGTAGGCATGAAGAGGAAGGGTATTAATAATAAAAAAGAGTACGATGCGTACTCTTTTTTGGGGTGATTATATTCCATCTTGAACAGATTTCTTTACAATTACCCATGTGTCTTTCTTTTTAACCGTTATAGCTACATTAGTTCCATTAGATTCCTTATAAAAGATATATCCATTGTTTGAGTTTACATATGTAACTGGTTCACCTATGCAATCTCGCGAGCAGGATTTGTTGACTAGTTCAATTAAGGATAGTTCACTTGGATCGGTTTTACTGGCTTCTATAACAGCATCAAGGCTTGTTTTTCGATAGCCTTGCAAGTTTATATGAAAAAGCTGCTCTATTTCTCCTGTAATGCTAGTGTTCATTACTTCTACTGAATTCTTTTTTTCTTGAAGAAAGCCGTTTTCATAAAGTAATTTTGTATAGCCAATCCATGCTATTAACACTAGCATGAAAAACATACCCGTCATTTTAAGTATTCGAAGTCGTTTGCTTATAATTGTTTCTGAGTATTTCATTCACTCTAATCCTCCAATGTTTTTAATTTAAAATATGCTTGGATACATACTTTTAGAAGAGGATGAAAGTTAATGAGTTTTTAATAAAAAAGAAAACATCCAGGGTTAGATGCTTTCTTTTTTTGGTATTTTTGGCTATCTGTTAGTTACTTGTTTCATAAGTGGTCTTATTTCTTTAACTGGTGGTTTCTTATCATAGGCATCAACGTAAGAAAAGTAGTAGTTTAAGTTTCTTAGAAGACCTTTTCCTATTTTTGCACTTAAGAAAGGAAAGACTTGTCCGGTATAATCATCGAGAGATTTACAGTAATATTTTTCATCTAAATATATACTGTATTTACATGTTAGTTCTACTAAAGGATTCCCTTCATCATCAAATACTTCTTTAGAATCAATAATATCTATTAGTGCAAATTTTTCATTTAAGTAAACTTTCTTTTTTTTCTCGTGTTTATTTGTAAGTATAAAAACGAGACCAATCGCGTTAATCAAACTATTTCCTCCTATAAAAAACGGATATTAATAAAATATATCGATATAAGCTAAATGTAAAGAGGAGAGGTGAAATATCATGGAGAGAAAACTAAATAAGCCGATTGGTGAGAGCTGATAATCAGTGGGGGATGAACAAACCCCTCACTGATTAAAGTTTCACTTTATTGAAAGACTTGCGGGAATTGTTTTACGATTGCGTTTGTTATCATGTCAGCCATTTCTAATGCTTCTTTTTCAATTTTATCGTAAAGTTTTACTCCTGCTTCATAATCTTTATTTAGGAAGGCAAGTGCTTCTGCTTTCGTTAGTGCTAAATGTTCATAAAACATTTTTCTAAATTCTTCTTTATCTATATATGGGTTGATACTGTTAAGAAATTCAATAATTGCGTCACCATTAGCGTACCATTTTTTCTCTATAGCGGCCGCTGCATTTTGATTACCAGCTTTTGCGGCTTTAACAAGATCCGCTGCAATTACTAAGTGATCTTTAATTAATGCACTATATTTTTTTACTGCATCTTCACCGTAAAATGGTTCAAGTGATAGTCCCATATGTGTTGCGTTTTGTAGAAGTCGTCCAACAGTAACGTTAACATCTGGTAAATTAAATACTATACTTATAATAGCCAATCTCGTCCAAGCGACGTGTTGTTCCCATAAAGAACGCATATATCCTTTTAAAAAATTCTCATTTTTACTAATTCGGTAGTTCCGTACGGATAAATCATAGTTTACATAAGGGTTATGGTAGGGGGAGTAATACGATTGCCAATAAGAATACATAAATAGTAACACTCCTTTGAACATGTATAACTCAAAGTATGATGAAGATTTATTTTTAGTTCCGTGTCCTAGATTATTTTTAGGGAATTTGAAATGGAGAAATTCAATGAATGGTGTTGTGATATATATGAATAATTGAATATAAAGTAAAAGAGGGTCTGCAAGGGAAGTTACAGACCCTCAAAAGGGTATTGCCGAGATGTCGGACTCGACTACGTAATGTTATCATAAAATTCTTTTGAAAAAACCTGGTAAATGTGTCCAAATGAAATTGGGACCTTCATACAGTCAAAGGGACCTGCTTTCCGCGGCAGGCCCCAATAACTAGATAATGTCGATGAGCAAAAAACTCATCTGGAGTACTTTTATAGTAACAAGTAAAATGTGTTTTGTGTATTGAGAAAGAAGAATTGCATAATTATATGTGAACAATTTAACTCCCAACAATTTATGATTATCATTAATTGTTGGGAGTTAAATATGGTTATAAAATGGAGAAAAGATTTGGAAGTGAGATTGAGGTGCATAGAAGTATGTAATTATGAAAAAGACCTGCTAATATAAGCAGGTCAACTTAAGGGGTTTATCCAACAGATTATTATATATGTTAACAACTCAATTGTAGTAAGTCTATATGTTTAATATTGAGAAAACTTCTGTGAATAATATATTTTTTGCGCATATATTAACGTTTAAAAAGTTGAGAAAGAAAATTAAAAAGCCTTTTATAAGAGAATAATGGCTGATACTTATAGTATGATTCATATTTCCACGCATCATTATTAGAGAATTGGAGTTGTTTTGTTTTCGTTTTTGCCGTGATGGACCTCGTATTACGATGTTTCATATAGTAACCTCCTGAATTTATATGTATACGATTAGTAGTATTCAAGAAAGGGAAATAAAATGAACATTTAAATTGAAACTCTTTCTTCTTGTGTACTGGATTTACGTTATAAATGTTGTAAAACATATAAAATAATGATGCTAATTCATATTAAATAAGTGAAGAAACATAGAAGAATGAAAAAACAATAAGCATCTAATCATCCCTTTCAAGTCGCATAAGTGATTGATATAATAGAAGTAGATGAAAGATAAAGAAAAGCGGGTGACTCTTTTTTGTTTACTAAAGCACAAGAACTTTTAGCGTCCTACTTTGGTTATTCTTCGTTTCGAAGAGGACAAGATGAAACAATTAAAAATGTACTAGATGGGAAAGATACGGTTTGTATTATGCCAACGGGTGGCGGTAAGTCGATTTGTTATCAAATTCCGGCATTAGTATTTGAAGGAACGACGTTGGTTATATCACCTTTAATATCACTTATGAAGGATCAAGTAGATACATTGGTACAGAATGGCATTTTAGCTACATATATTAATAGTTCTATATCTATTGCAGAAGCAAATCAGCGAATTCAATTAGCGAAACAAGGACATTACAAGTTACTTTATGTGGCGCCTGAGCGTCTTGATTCGATGGAGTTTGTTGACCAACTTATCGATATGAAAATCCCTATGATTGCGATTGATGAAGCACATTGTATTTCACAGTGGGGACATGATTTCCGTCCAAGTTATTTACATATACATCGCATATTAGATTATCTTCCAGAAAAACCGCTCATATTAGCATTAACAGCAACAGCAACACCGCAAGTACGTGATGATATTTGTAACACACTTGAAATTAATCAAGAAAATACAATTATGACAACGTTTGAGCGTGAGAATTTATCGTTTTCTGTCATTAAAGGGCAAGATCGAAATGCATATTTGGCGGATTATATTCGTCAAAATCAAAAGGAATCTGGGATTATATATGCAGCTACTAGAAAAGTAGTCGATCAGTTATATGAAGATTTGATGAAGGCAGGTGTTTCTGTATCAAAATATCATGCTGGTATGAGTGATAGTGATAGAAATGAGCAACAAGAACTCTTTTTACGAGATGAAGTAAGTGTAATGGTAGCAACATCTGCATTCGGGATGGGGATTGATAAATCGAATATTCGTTACGTAATTCATTATCAGCTTCCAAAAAATATGGAAAGTTACTATCAAGAAGCAGGACGTGCTGGTCGTGACGGATTAGATAGTACATGTATATTGTTATATTCTTCTCAAGATGTACAAGTACAGCGTTTTTTAATTGATCAATCAACTGGAGAATCACGTTTTTCAAATGAACTTGAAAAATTGCAAAATATGACCGATTACTGTCATACAGAACAATGTTTACAATCATTCATTTTGCAATACTTTGGAGAAGAACCGAAAGAAGATTGTGGACGCTGTGGTAATTGTACAGACAATCGCGAGAGCATCGATGTGACAAGGGAATCACAAATGGTTTTATCATGCATGATTAGAACCAACCAACGCTTTGGAAAGCAAATGATAGCGCAAGTATTAACTGGGTCGAAAAATAAGAAAGTTATTGAATTTAATTTTCATACTTTACCAACGTATGGGCTTTTATCGAACCGTAGTGTAAAAGAGGTCAGTGAGTTTATTGAGTTTTTAATTTCAGACGAGTTAATTGCAGTTGAACATGGCACTTATCCGACGTTAAAAGTAACTGAAAAAGGGAAAGAAGTATTACTTGGTAAAGAGAATGTTTTACGAAAAGAACGAGTAGAGACAAGACAAATTGTTCAAGACCATCCTTTATTTGAAGTGCTTCGTGAAGTACGTAAAGAAATTGCACAAGGAGAAGGTGTACCTCCGTTCGTTATTTTTTCTGACCAAACATTAAAAGATATGTGTGTGAAAATGCCGCAAAGTGATTCCGAATTGTTGACGGTAAAAGGTATCGGAGAACACAAACTTGTGAAATATGGCTCGCGCTTCTTACAAGCAGTTCAGCATTTTATTGAGGAAAATCCAAATTATGCTGAAACGATTAAGACAGAATTAGTTTCAGAGCGTAAAAAGTCAGGAAAAGCGTCCGCAAATTCTCATTTAGAAACGTATGAAATGTATAAACAAGGTATTGATTTGAATGAGATTGCAAAAGAACGTAACTTATCAAGACAAACAATCGAAAACCATTTAATTCGCTGCTATGAGGATGGAATGGAAGTAGATTGGCAAAGCTTTGTTCCAGCAGAGTATGAATCTCTTATTGAAACTGCCGTTCAAAATGCAGATGGTGGTCTGAAATCTATTAAAGAACAGCTTCCGAATGAAGTGAGTTACTTTATGATTCGTGCTTATTTACAAATAAGAAAGTAGAGGCATATAAAGGGGATAAGAATTTATGTATCATGTTTTCGTTTATGGCACGTTAAGAAGAGGACAAACGAATGCTCATTATATGCTAGGTGCAACATGCATCGCAGACAGAGCTTGGACATATGGAAAATTATTTGATACGAACGAAGGATATCCGGCCATGACTTATTCGATTGAAGAACAGGTGTATGGAGAAGTTTATGTAGTAAATGATGAGATATTGTGTAAGTTAGATGAACTAGAAGAATATACAGGTAATGCGGAGACTGATTTATATGATCGAATCACGCAAACAGTATATGTTGCTGATAGGGAAATTGAGGCATATGTGTATATTGCTCAAGATAAAAAGATGTTAAAGAAAGTTATAGACTCTGGTGACTGGCTTATGTATCAAAAAATATAATAAGGTAGTTTTAAAAATTGGAAAGCAGATAATGACGAATTCATTATCTGCTTTTTATTGTGTGAATAATTGTCGTTCTCTTTTTATTCTTATAGTTCTTAGTACGATTCCAATTCCGAGAAATAAAACAGTAGCAGCGACCCCGCTAATAGGATTTAACCAAAAATCACTACTGTTTGTAAGGGTAATAATCCCTGTTATTGTAACTAAAACAGTAGGAACAGCATCTTCGATCGCATGCATGATAACACATGGCCAGACGGATTTTGTAAGTCTATATATTTCAACATACATAATTGACCAACAAACCATAAGGATACAGCCAGATAAAAGCATATTTAATCTTGAGATAGATTCAAAATATTCATTTGGCAAAAAGACTATATAATATGCAGCATGCCAAAGTGCCCAAATGAAACCAGAAATAATATAAATGTACCAATCATTTAGATTTAGTTCAATCAATTTTGGAGTTAAATAACCACGCCAAGAAAACTCTTCAAAAATGTTTTTAATAAAGTTACCAATAGAAGACATGACTATGAGTGACAATAACGTGGATATATCAAAACTAGAAATATGAGCTACTCCAAAAATGAGCGATATGCTTATCGTTATTACTGTAACGAATGGATAAATAAGTAGTGCAGTGAAATACCATATAAAGTTTCCTTTCAAATTTGGCTTGATGCCAAAATCATTCCAATCTCGGCTAATAACTCTAAGTAAAATGCTTACGAGGAAAGGGAATATTAGCCATAATCCCATACCTAAAGTGTTTCCTTCAGGTTGGTTTGTTAGAAGAGAATCTAGAAATACCCCAATCCATCCACTGGCCAAAACAGTGAATACAAAAATAAGTAAATATAACTTTAGTGATTTCTTTTTCGCGACATTCATTTGAAGAGCCTCCTTTACTTTTATTTATCTTACTATTTATGGGCAGTAAAACGCCCATTGATTAAAGTCTTTAATTTTTACAATGTTTTTTAATAGATAAATTAAATAGGAGACAAATAGAAAGTAGTATCTTTTGCATGCATCACTATACTATATGTGTATTTGTGTGATTTAGATGTTGTATATTCTTTTTAAATTAGAAAGATGAAAAGTAAGTTTTTTCGGAAAATTCAAATGGAAACTATTGACTTTATGATTGGATTTTTAATACAATGATACTTCGACTGAAAAATTAGAACGGACAGGAGGGAATCGTCGAAATGAGCAACATATTTGAAGATGAGTTACAAAAAATGAAGGATACTTTACATACGATGGATGAGCAATTGGATAAGCTTGAAAAAATCCCAGTTTATTATGGAGAAGATTTTAAAGAGCAAATTCTTGAAAGTATGAGGGAGTCTAATAGACAAAACTTACGTATTGGTGTGCAAGAGCCGTACTTTGGAAGGTTAGATTTTCAGGAAGATGGAAAAGAAGAAGTTATGCCGATTTATATCGGAAAAGTAGGGGTTTCGGATATGGACACGATGAAGCCGATCATTATTGATTGGCGAGCGCCTGTCGCAAGTATGTTTTATTCATTTACTGGTGGAGAAGAATTAGCATTTTATCAATCACCAGATGGGTTAGTAGAAGGTGATGTGTATTTAAAACGAAACATTTCCATTCGAAAAAGAGAACTTGAACGTGTTGTTGATACATATGTAAAAGGAAATGAAGATGTATCGCATGCCGATGATTTTCTTCTATATCGATTAGGTGAGAATAAAGATAATAAGCTAAAGGATATTGTTTCAACGATTCAATCGGAACAAAATGATATTATTCGAGCGGAAAGAAATTTACCATTACTTATTCAAGGGGTTGCAGGGAGCGGAAAGACAACAATTGCTTTACATCGCCTTGCTTTTTTAATTTATGAATATCGTGAACAACTAGAAGCAGAAAGAATGATCGTATTTGCGCCGAATAGTCTGTTTTTAGACTATATTTCGAGTGTACTTCCTGAATTAGGTGTAGGGAATATTAGTCAAACAACGTTTCTGGATTGGGCATTACGTACGTTAGATGATTCAGTGAAACTAAAGCAGACAGAAGAAAAATTGAAAGAAGCATTTTCAATTAATCGTGATGAAAAGAAGGTAATGCTAGGTAAATTAAAGGGTACGTTGGAATTTAAGACGTTTATTGAAGAGAGACTGATCCAATTTGAAAATGAGTTAGTTCCGACAAAAGATTTTGAGGCGTGGGATAGAGCGATTATTCCAGTAGAAGATATTAAAAAATGGATGCAAGTTGAATATAAACATTATCCTTTACAGAAAAGAAGAGAACGATTAGTAGGACGAATGAAGCGCTGGATTGAAATTGAACTTAAAAAATTCGGGGAAACAAACGAGAAAAAATTACTTAAAAAAGAAGCGACTAAGAGACTGAACGCATATATGAAGTTTTGGCCGAAAATGAGTGCTCTTTCACTGTATAGTTCAATAGTAAAAAGTAAAGAAATACTTAAGGTATTACCTGAAGAACTTGTTAAAGAAACAGAAAAGAGTTGTCGTAAAAAAGAAGTGTATGTAGAAGATTTACCAGCTTTAATATACATACATCATCGTATAACAGGGATTGAAATCGGGCAGAAGTTTCATCACGTTGTTATTGATGAAGCGCAAGATTTTTCGCCTTTCCAAGTTTATGTATTAAAAGAAATTACATTAGGTAATTCTTTCACTATATTAGGTGATTTATCGCAAGCGATTTATGATTACCAAGGAATTGAAGATTGGAATGCTTTTAAGGAAGTATTCCAAGAAACCGGTTATTATGAATTGACAAGAAGTTATCGTTCTACAAAAGAAATTATTGAATTTGCAAATGAAATAATTAAAAATGCAGAAATCCCAGTAGGACTCGCAACACCAGTCTTCCGCAGTGGAGAAGATGTGAAAGTAATTCATGCCGAAAATCAATTTACTAAAATTGTGAAGACGGTAAAACATTTGCAAAATGCAGATGTGAAAACAATTGCGGTAATCGGAAGAACAGAAGATGAATGCCGTGATATATATGTGAAATTAACAAATGCAGGATTAACGGTAAACGTAATTGAAGCAAACCAAAGTAAATATGAAGGTGGTATATCAGTAGTACCTGTCTATTTAGCGAAAGGTTTAGAATTTGATGCGGTGCTTTTAATTGATGTGGATGAGGAACATTACAAAAACACAAAACATGATGCAAAGTTACTATATGTCGGATGTACGAGATCACTTCATGACTTATGGATTTTCCATAGTGGGGAAGCGTCACCTTTAATTAAAGGATTAAAATAAAGTGAAACTATAATCAGTGGGGAGTTTTTCTGCAAGCTAATGTGGGATAAATATAAAAAGAGGATTTTCTAGTACTGTATGAAAATCCTCTTTTTTATATTGAAATGGTAGATGAATTAACGACTTGAGCTGTTGTGTAAATAATATACAATGACCTTTTCTAATTCCTTAGTTTGTTCTTTTTCCCATATACGAACAGCATCTACTGGAGTTTGTGTATGTTTTAACCAATCTAGAATAAGATGTAGTTGTTCTTGTATTTGCCCAATGTTTTGCTCCTTTATGTTCTTATTCTGAATTCTATCAATTAATTGAAGCATATAGGGAAGTTTTTCTATGCATTCGCTTAAATCTCCGCAATAACCTGAAGGGAATTCATGTGTGCCAAATTCTAAAGTATTGATGTAATTAGAAACTAGGTATATCATAGCTTCTTGTTCGGTATCACCACCTAATTCAATCGCTTTTCGAAGGAATTTTTCTAAATCGTCTTCTTTATTGCTAGAGTCCATATAAATTCCTATCCATCTAAAAGGTCTTGAATCAAATGGGTTGTTTTCTGTCCATCTATATAGAATGTCAATTAGAAAACTATTTAGTGAGAAAGTTAAGACCTCATCTTTTTCGTTTAATGCATCTAAAATAGTAAACAGCGAAATGGCAAACTCTTCTTGATCTTTTGATTCCCATTTCTTTGCATTTGTAATAAATGTCTCTAAATGTTTAAAAGCTAATTTTCGAAGTCCCGCTTCGCGATGCTGACAGTAACAAATAAAATTATGCCAATGCTCAGTTGTATTCATATGTATAATAATAGTTTGTAATGCAGTGAGAGGTTTATCCATTATAAGTCCCCAATCTATTAAGCACGTGTTGAAAATTTAGTGTTATTATATCATTACATAAATTAAAGTGGGAAGAATTTAAGATGGATTTTATTGGTCACGGGATCCAATCGATTGGTAATGTAGCGGTTCTAACAG
>NZ_WEII01000116.1:0-11743 GCF_009183805.1 Bacillus sp. B2-WWTP-C-10-Post-4
GAATAACGCTTTAATAAATATAAAATAAGCAGTATTCCTAGTACAATTAATGAAATAGACAAAGTAGTTCCAGGGATGCTAAAAGGTGGACTTATTATATCGGTATCTTTTTCAAACAGGAAAATGAAAAGAGAAGCAAGGGTATCCATTCCAAATTGTATAGCAAGGAGTAAACTAATAACAAAACCAATTAAAGAAGTTTTTTCTAGTTTTGTTTGGGCGGGTAAAGCAGCTATAAGTTCATCGCAGTAAGATTGTAAATCATTTCCGAAAATGTCATAAGCATTTTTATTTTCAGCTTGTGCTTCGATAAGGTGGTCTAATATTTCTAACAAAAGTTCTTCCACTTGATGTTCGGGTACATTAGATAACCGAAGATATACTAACATATCACCATAAGCAATTTCGTTTTCGGAAGTTAGAAGCTCACGTTTTTTATTATTTAATTCAATCATGTCTTGTGCATTCATCCCTATCACTCCCCCTGTAATAAGTTATTTACCGTAGTAGAAACCATTCCCCAGCTTTTTTTAAATTCTTCAAGTTGTTCTAGCCCTTTATCGGTTACGTGATAATATTTTCGCTTTGGACCGAGTGAGGAAGCTTTTAATGTTCCTTCAATCAATTTTTCTTTTTGCATACGTAACAATAATGGATATATGCTTCCTTCGCTTACAAATGTAAATCCGTGTTTATTTAATTTTGTACTCAGTTCATATCCGTACACTTCTTCTTGTGAAATGATGTATAGGATGCACCCTTCGAGCACGCCTTTTAACATTTGGCTGTGCATGATTTCACCACCTTTTATTCAGGTAACTTGCGTTGCAAGGTAGCTGGTATCTAAATTATAACATTCAGTAACTTGCAACGCAAGTTACTGGGGTGGAAAACTTTAATGTCCCCCATACTAACGAGAGGGCGAAAAGCATATGAGACCATTTATGCCAAAGCTCGTTTACTTTGAACGAAAGGCACTTGAATATCCACTTGGTTTTATAGTTGCGCCAATTTAAATGCATGAAGAATGGGAAGAAGGAACCGTAAACTATTTGAGCGACAAAGATATGACGATACCAAATTTAACGTTTGAATTGATCCAGCATCGTTTTCCAAAACCATCGGAAAATATGTATATAAAAAGGATGATGCAGCAGTATTGGAAGAAACGATAAGAGGTTATATAAATGAGTTTTTTCCTAATGCAGAAATACAATATTTTACTTAAGGGGGGTCTGCATGCAAATACAGATTCTTTTTTGTTTTATATATTTAGGCTCGTTTTCAACTTGTCACGTTATTCTTTCTGGTGTATCATTTTATTGATTGCTTCGTACGGAATAAGCAAAATGAACTTGGATGGAGGAAACCGATGCCTACCCCTAGTATGGAAGATTATATTGAACAAATTTATTTGTTGATTGATGAAAAGGGTTACGCCCGCGTATCTGATATTGCTGAAGCGCTTAGTGTACATCCATCCTCTGTAACAAAAATGGTGCAAAAATTAGACAAAGATGAATATCTAATTTATGAAAAATATAGAGGGCTTGTATTAACAACAAAAGGTAAAAAAATCGGAGAACGTCTCGTATATCGTCATGACTTGCTAGAGCAATTTATGCGTATTATCGGTGTGGATGAAAGTAAAATTTACAATGATGTAGAAGGAATTGAACATCATTTAAGTTGGGAAGCAATTGATCGCATTGGTGATTTAGTGGAATACTTTGAACAAGATGCAGTCCGAGTGGAAACACTTCGTGGTGTTCAAAGAGCAAATGAAGAGAAAAGTAATTAAGGGGAACGTATGGCGTTTCCTTTTTTATTTCAATTCGAAAAGGATGGGAGAATTATGAAAGCAATTATTTTTGATTTTGATGGATTAATTGTGGACACAGAAACGATATGGTTTCACTCTTTCAGAGATGCTGTTCGTGAATACGGCGGGGAACTACCTTTAGAGGAATTTGCGAAATGCATTGGAACAACAGATGAGGTACTTTATACATATTTAAATGATCAATTAAAAGAGAAGTTTAACAAAAGTGCATTAAAAGAAAAAGTGGCAACTTTACATAAAGAGAAAATGAGAATACCAGAAGCTCGTGACGGGGTAAAAGAATATTTAGAAGAAGCGAAAGAAATGGGATTAAAAATCGCACTAGCTTCTAGTTCTTCTAGAGAATGGGTTATTCATTTTTTAGAAGAGCTACAAATTCGAGAATATTTTGAAGTAATTAAAACGAGAGAAGATGTTGAGAAGGTAAAACCAGATCCAGCTCTTTATCGAGTTGCAATAGAAGAATTAGGAATTAAGCCGTCTGAAGCTGTTGTATTTGAAGATTCATTAAATGGATTGAGAGCAGCAGTTGCAGCGGGATTAACGTGCGTTGTGGTACCTAATGATGTGACACGGAATTTACCATTTGAAAATCATCATCTTCGAATTGAAAGTATGAGAGAGAAAAGTTTAAAAGAAGTGCTTCAAAGTATAAAAAAAGACCGTATTTCCTAAAAGGAAGCACGGTCTTTCTTTTTGCTTTTTTTGCCTTCAATGACAGTTAAATGAGACTGTTTTCTTTTTCGTTTCAAAGTGGAAGAATTCCCTTTTTTACTTTTGTCATTAGAAGTATTTGACTTAAAGAAAGAATTGCCTAGGGGTGCTACATTTTGTTTCCCATGTTTGCGGTTCGATTGTTTTGCCGCACGCTTATATGAGCTTTGTGAATTTGCAGAACCACTGGAATTTGTAAACATCTTGTATAGCAAGTAAAAGATACCAACAATAAGTAACATGTACCCGATATTTCTTAATACACCCATGGGATTTGTAATAACAGATGAAACAAGGCCGAATATTGCCAATCCGATAATAAGCACAAATATAGCGAAAGTAAACGAACGACCGTTCATAAGGGACACCTCCTAAAAACGTATATTAAAATTAGTATATTAACGATGAGGAAAGGAGTTGAACACCATTTTTAAATAATTATTGTTTGTTCTCTAAACGTAATAATTCTTCAAACGATGCAATTGCTACTTCCACTTGATCATCTGTTGGTTCTTTCGTTGTTAATAGTTGTAGCCATAATCCAGGATATCCAAGTACGCGTAATACAGGAATATCTCGTAATCGATTTGTAAATTGTAATACTTCAAAAGAAATACCAAGTACAACTGGAATTAATAAAATTCGGTTTATAACTCGTGCCCAAAGAGGATCTGTAGGGACTAGGAAATAAACGAACATTCCAATAATGACTGTAAATATAATAAAGCTACTGCCACATCTATAATGGAGACGAGTTTGCTTTTGAACGTTTTCTACAGTCAGAGGAAGGTTATTCTCGTAAGCATTGATTACCTTATGCTCTGCACCGTGATACTGAAATACCCGCTTAATAAGTGGGGTTAAAGAAATAAAGTATATATAGCTCAATAATAGCATGAGCTTAATGACACTTTCGACAATGATTTGCCCAGTATGAGACGGGAAAATCGGTCTTGTTAATTCAGCTAATAGTGCAGGAACTGCTGTGAAAATGACTTTACCGAATATAAAAGATAAAACGCCAACAGCTGCAACTCCTAATACCATCGTTAATTTTGATTGTTCTTCTTTTTTATTTGCAATTTGTTCATCATCTTCTGGGTGGACGTCAAATCGTTCTGAAGCGAAGTTTAAATGCTTTGCTCCATTCGCACTTGCATCCACAATAGCGGCAATCCCTCGTAAAAATGGAATTTTTTTTAGGGTAGATAGTACTTTATTACGAACGCGTGGTAATCGATAAAATTCAATCGATTTATCTTTACGACGAACCGCTGTAACAGTATATTCTCTACCGCCAAACATAACTCCTTCTATGACCGCTTGCCCGCCATATATTTGTTTTGACTCTTCTGCCATGTTAACACCAACCTGTATTTGTTTCTCTCTTATGTAGAAAAAGAGGCAATTGTCATACTGGGTTCTGTCGTTTTGAAATAAGACAATCACCGAGTTTCCTTTATTTTATCGGCAAATACAAGTAGATGACAAGGGAAAATGTTATGAGAGTCGGACATTTCTTATTCTTTTTATAGACAAATTTCGCAGGATTTAAACATGCTTCAAAATAGTTTCGGGCATACTATTGAGCGGAGGTGTCGATGTGAGTCAAGAACAATTAGGAACAAGGAATTTTGTGCAGATTGGTTTGTTTGGTGGAATCTTTTGGGGCGGGGTATGGTATTTCCTTCATATATTTTCATTCACGGAGGCGGGCCCGAATTATTTCCTTTTACCATTTGCGTTTGGAAGTTGGAAAGAGGGTGTATGGGGCAATGTGTTCGGAATAGTGTGTATGGGACTTCTTTCAATTTTGATTGCCTTTTTGTATAAAGCATTTTTTGCAAAGTTTGAAGGGATTATAGCGGGAATTATTTATGGGCTATTTTGGTGGGCACTACTGTTTTTGGGGATGGGTTTAATGGCTCCTGTTATTAAAAGTGCGCTCCATTTACCAAAAGAGACAATTGTGACGACAATATGTATTTTTATATTGTATGGTGTGTTTATAGCATATTCTGTTTCTTACGCAGTAAATAGCAATAAAGCAGAACAAGAAGGGTAAGAGAAGACGAACTATTCAAATAAGTAACTCCTATGTTAAAATATTGTATAGATATTTAATATTAAGGAGTTTTAAGAATATGAAAAAGTTACTCCTCGTAAACGGTCCTAACCTAAATCGCCTCGGTGTTCGTGAGGTAAATGTATATGGAAAGGGCACGCTAACGACACTTGAAGCAGATATGAAGCAAGAAGCAGAAACAATGGGAGTGGAGTTAGAATGTTTCCAATCGAATCATGAAGGTGCCATTATCGACATTATTCATGAAGCGGAAGATATATATGAAGGGATCATTTTAAATCCGGGAGCATTTACGCATTATAGCTATGCGATTCGTGATGCCATTGCGAGCATTTCGATTCCTGTTATTGAAGTACATATTTCTAACATTCATCAGCGTGAATCGTTCCGTCATGAATCTGTGACGGCAGCTGTTTGTGCAGGTCAAATTGTAGGATTTGGTTTTTATGGCTATAAGTTAGCGTTATTTGCATTAATGGAGAAATTGAGGGAGGCATAAAGTAATGGAGAAAATTGAAAGATTACGAAGTGCATTTGATGAGGCTGGTATTGACGGTATTTTGTTAACAAATGAACATAGTCGTAGATATATGGCTAACTTCACAGGAACAGCAGGCGTTGTTCTTATTTCAAAAGATCGTGCTCAATTTATTACAGATTTCCGTTACGTCGAGCAGGCAAGTAAACAAGCGGTTGGATATGAGGTTGTACAGCACGCAGGATTGATCATTGATGAAGTGGCAAAGCAAGTGAAAGAGCTTGGAATTCAAAAGCTTGGTTTTGAGCAAGATACTCTTACATATAGTTCTTATTCAGTGCATAAGGAAGCGATTGATGCTGAATTTATCCCGACTTCTGGACTTGTAGAAAAGTTACGCTTGATAAAGACTGATTCAGAGATTAAGATATTAAAGGAAGCTGCACAGATTGCAGATGCTGCCTTTGAGCATATTCTATCATTCATTCGCCCGGGAGTATCTGAAATTGAAGTGTCAAATGAACTTGAATTTTTCATGAGAAAACAAGGAGCAACATCTTCTTCGTTTGATATTATCGTTGCTTCAGGTCTTCGTTCGGCATTACCGCACGGCGTGGCATCTGAAAAAGTGATAGAAACAGGAGATTTCGTTACATTAGACTTCGGCGCTTATTACAAAGGATATTGCTCTGATATTACTCGTACGATTGCAGTCGGTGAACCATCTGATAAATTAAAAGAAATTTATAATATCGTTTTAGAAGCACAACTACGTGGTGTGAACGGTATTAAAGCTGGTTTAACAGGTCGCGAGGCTGATGCGCTAACGCGTGACTACATAACGGAAAAAGGATATGGTGAATACTTTGGACACTCTACTGGTCATGGAATAGGTCTTGAAATCCATGAAGCACCAGGTTTAGCGTTCCGTTCTCATACAGTACTTGAACCAGGTATGGCTGTAACAGTAGAACCAGGTATTTATATTCCAGGTATTGGCGGCGTACGTATTGAAGATGATATCATTGTGACAAGTGAAGGTAATGAAGTAATTACGAAATCACCAAAAGAACTTATTATTTTGTAATACACAGGAGGATTTTTTTACATGATTTCAGTAAACGATTTTCGTACAGGTTTAACAATTTCAGTGGACAATGCCCTTTGGCAAGTACTTGATTTCCAACACGTAAAGCCAGGTAAAGGTGCTGCATTCGTTCGTTCTAAACTACGTAATCTTCGCACAGGTTCTGTTCAAGAGAAAACATTCCGTGCAGGTGAGAAAGTAGAAAAAGCACACATCGAAAACCGTCGTATGCAATACTTATACGCAAGCGGTGAGGCTCACGTATTTATGGATAACGGAACTTATGAGCAAATCGAACTTGGTGAAAAACAAATCGAGCGCGAGCTTAAATTCCTAAAAGAAAACATGGAAGTAGCAATCATGACTTACCAAGGCGAAGTACTTGGTGTTGAACTTCCAAACACAGTTGAATTACAAGTTACAGAAACAGAGCCTGGTATTAAAGGTGATACTGCTTCTAACGTAACAAAACCAGCTACATTAGAAACTGGTCTTGTTGTACAAGTACCAATCTTCATTAACGAAGGCGAAATGCTTATCATCAACACTGGTGAAGGTAAATACGTTTCTCGTGCATAGTAGAAAAGCACTCGTGATAATTCACGAGTGCTTTTTTTATAGGAAATAGGGTAGATAGTAAATAGCTGTTATTATAAAACTGACTAAAACAAGTGAAAGAGTACCCATAATAGATAGAGTCAAAACAATTTGAAATGGTTTTATTTCGCCAGTCTCAACGCCAGTTAATGTTTTACTTATTGCGTGATCTGTAATGTTATTTCTATGGTTACTCATAATAATTAACCACATAATTGCAAATATTGCTAAACTACCAAGGAAAAAGGTCTCTATAAATGACCAACCGACCAATAATGAAAAAAGATAAATAAGAGCTAATTCTACTACAACGGTTAAACTAACTTTCAATGCCTTCATATTTTTCCCCCTCATTCTGTAATTTCAACCAGTTTAAAAAATTTTCACGTGACACGACATGCAGAGAGCAAGGTGACTTTACTTCTTTCTCTAGTGCAGCGTGTTCGTCTGGAAACTTGTTTTCCACATGCAATGAAATATAAGGTAGTTTTTCTTGTGCTTTTAAAGAGCGGATATTATTCGTTTTAGCACCAGCAAATACGTAGGAAAGTTGTAAGTCTAAAAAGGCGATTTTAAAGATTTCTTTTTTAGCAGCCTCGTTATAGCCTTTTCCCCAGTACGGATAGCCGAGCCAACTACCAATGTGAGATTGCTTTTTCTCATTATTAATATGTTTAAGTGTGGTGAGGCCAATTATTTCATTTTCTTCATTCACAATCATTCTCGATAAGGATTTCTTTTGACGCTCTTCGTCTATTGCGAAAAGAAGAAATGTTTTCGTGTCTTCGATGTTTTCTACCGTTATCCCCAATGCATTTTTTATATGTGGATCACTTGATAGCTCGAAAATCACATTTGTATAGCATAAATCTAGTGGTAATAAAGTGACGTGCTGCATGGTTTAAACCTCTTTTAAACTAAATATACCATAATATACCATGAAATAATATGAATATTCAGATTGTAATTCGGAATTTAGAGAAAAATTATGTTTTTACTTCTGAAATAGACAACCTCTGCATATGGTTGTACAAATATATTCTTTTTTAGAATACGAAGTTAGTAATTGTTACGGGAGAAGGTGGAAGAATGAAACAGTGGCTAGCGGCAATGGAAACATCCGTGCTTGTTATGGGGGCACTTCGATTATTTTCAGGTAGTGCGGAGATATTTGCTGCTTTGCTTATGCTTTATGTGAATGATGCGAAGAAAGCGTTGTTTATAAATGGTATGTTGGCGTTTGTTGGACCTACCGTATTAATTTTAACAATGACAATTGGGATAGCGAGTGTAGCAAGTGAAATTTCTTTCTTGAAGCTCTTTTTTCTAGCGCTTGGAATTTGCTGTATTTTTATCGCATTACTGAAATAGTAAGTCGAGTATAGTGGGGAGAAGCCGATGAAAGAGGTATTAGAAGTTTTACCAAAAACGATGAAGTACTTAATTGAAGAATGTAAGCAATACGATGCTTTAGAGGAAATTCGTGTTCGAATTGGAAGGCCGCTAGAGTGTATTGCACACGGAAAGGTGTTTTTTTATGACTATATCACTACTGCAGAGGATGCTATTTACTTATTGAATAAGTTAAGTCAATTCTCAATTTATACGATGGAAGAGGAATTAAAACGTGGGTATGTGACGCTTCGCGGGGGGCATAGAATCGGGTTAGCAGGAAAAGTTATTACAGAAAAAAGCGCAGTGAAAATGATTCGTGATGTCTCTTCCTTTAATATTCGTATTGCTCGTCAAAAAATAGGGATTGCTGAACCGCTTTTGCCATATTTGTATGAAAAAAGGTGGTTAAACACGATGGTAATTGGCCCTCCCCAAACGGGTAAAACGACACTTTTAAGAGATGTAGCACGTTGCATGAGTCAAGGGGTAAGTGCTTCGGAAATTCCTTCCTGTAAAGTGGGGATCGTTGATGAACGGTCAGAAATTGCTGGTTGTGTGAAAGGGATCCCGCAATATGATTTTGGTACCCGAGTCGATGTGTTAGACGCATGTCCAAAGGCAGAAGGAATGATGATGATGATTCGTTCTATGAGTCCTGATATTTTGATCGTAGATGAAATTGGCCGTAAAGAAGATAGTGAAGCAATTATGGAGGCAGTGCATGCAGGTGTCCAGCTTTTTATAAGCGCACACGGATTTTCCTATGAGGATGTTGTGAGACGTCCATCGCTCAAGGCAGTGCTAGAGCTTGGTATATTTGATAGGTTTGTGGAGTTGTCAAAAGCGAGGGGTCCAGGAACGGTTATGCAGGTGAAAGATAAATATGGAAAACCAGTGTTATCAAATAGAAAGGCTGAGGGCGTATGGTGAAAATATTTGGTGCAGTGTTAATCGTTGCGGTCAGCACCTTTTTCGGGTTTTCGTATGCTAAAAGATACAGTGAGAGACCGAGGCAACTTAGGTTATTAAAATCAGCACTTCAATCATTAGAGGCAGAAATTATGTATGGACACACACCTTTATCTGAGGCTGCCGAGCGATTAGTTAAACAAATGCCAAAGCCATTAAATTGGATATTTCAAAGTTTCGCTAAAAAACTAGAAAGTGGAGAACAAACAGTAAGGGAAGCTTGGATAGATAGTTTGAAAGAGAATTGGAAGTTGACGGCTTTTCAACAAACCGAGTATGAAATACTGCAGCAATTTGGTGAAACGCTCGGGCAACATGATCGTGAATCACAACAAAAACATATTCGCTTATGTATTACACATTTGGAGAGAGAAGAAGAGGAAGCGAAAGCTTTACAACTGCAATACGAAAAAATGATTAAGAGCTTAGGGGTACTAGCAGGGCTACTTATTGTAATTTTACTGCTATAGGGGGGAGAAAGGCGATGTCCATTGATGTTGGATTAATATTTCAAATCGCCGGAATCGGCATTGTTTTAGCTTTCATTCATACTGTACTAAAAGAATTGAAGCGTGAGGATATTGCAAATTGGGTTATCCTTGTCGGTTTTGTCGTCATTTTATTTCATGTTGCATTTTTAATTAATACGCTATTCGACAAGATTAAAAGTGTCTTTCTCTTCCAGTAAAGGAGGCGGTTCGAATCGAAATTATACAAATTGTCGGATTAGGCCTCGTTGCTACGTTTTTAGCTGCTGTTTTGAACCAGCATAAATCTAGTATTACATCTTTATTTATTGTGTTCGTAGGTAGCGTGATGTTTCTTATTTTAATCGATCAAATTCATTCTATTTTACAAATGATTGAGAGAGTAGCGAGTGAAGCGAAAGTTAGCAACGTCTACGTGGAAACGTTACTAAAAATTATTGGAATTGCTTATATTGCCGAGTTTGGAGCTCAAATTACAAAAGATGCTGGTCAAGGTGCCATCGCTTCGAAAATTGAACTTGCTGGGAAAATCTTAATTCTCGTTATGGCAATTCCTATTTTGACGGTTGTAATTGAAACTATTCTCGGATTTTTACCGACGGGATAAGGGGGAGTGAATGTTGAGGAGGTTTGGAGCTAAGCTGCTATTTGCTTGCTTCCTTTTCTTTTCTTTACCGGTTGTTGTACAAGCTTCTCCTGTAGAAACAAACGTCGTTGATCAACAATTGGATAAGCTCGGAATTGAAGATGTGAAGCAATTTTGGGACGGGCTTGTTACAAAATATGGTGGCTATTTGCCAGAGAGTCAAAAAGGGAGTTTTATGGAGTTTGTAAAGGGAGAAAAAGAATTCTCTCTAAAAGAGTGGATGATAGGGTTATTAAAATATTTATTTCATGAGCTTGCAGCTAATGGAAAACTGCTTGGCACACTCATTATGCTCACAATCTTTAGTGCATTGTTGCAATCACTGCAATCCGCTTTTTCAAAAAGTAGTGTAAGTAAAATTGCTGATGCTGTTGTATATATGGTACTTATTATTTTTGCTTTAAATAGTTTTTATGTCGTTATGACATATGCAAGAGAAACGATACAAACAATGGTAGATTTCATATTAGCGCTATTGCCAATTTTATTGGCGCTTATAGCGACTGGTGGCGGGGTTGTATCTGTATCTTTCTTTCATCCGATTATCATTTTCTTAATGAATACAAGCGGGCTTCTTATGAATTATATCGTTCTACCGCTTTTATTACTGGCAACGATATTAAGTATTGTAAGTACAATGAGTGATCAATATAAAGTTACAAAATTGTCCAAGCTTCTGCAAAACGTTAGCGTTGGGATTATCGGTATCTTCTTAACGATTTTTTTAGGGGTATTATCTGTACAAGGAACAGCGACAGCCGTTGCTGATGGCATAGCTGTGAAAACTGCTAAATTTGTAACAGGAAACTTCATTCCAGTAGTTGGAAGGATGTTTACGGAAGCGGCAGATACTGTTATTAGCGCATCAGGATTATTGAAAAACACAGTCGGAATTATTGGGCTCGTCATTTTATGCTTAATTGTTGCTTTTCCTGCGATTCAAATTTTCTGTATTGCATTTATTTATAAATTCGCAGCAGCAGTATTACAACCGGTTGGCGGCGGAGCAATTATTCAATGTTTAGACATTATTGGAAGAAGCATCATTTACGTATTTGCTTGCTTAGCTATCGTATCATTTATGTTCTTTTTAAGTATTACAATTATTATTGCTGCGGGGAATATTACACTTATGATGCGGTAGGAGGTGAAGAGTATGCAATTTGTTACAGAGTGGATCAGAAATATTATCGTTTTTTTGCTCTTAGCGACAATGCTTCATCTTATTCTTCCAAATTCGAATTTGCAAAAATACGTTAAATTTGTTGTAAGTCTTTTGTTAGTCGTATTAATTTTAACACCCCTTTTTAAACTATTGCAGACAGATGTAAATGAAGTAATTGCAAATTTTAATGAAGAAAAGTACGTAGCAGAAGGATCTGTAAAAAATTCAATAGATTCGAAGAAAAAAGAAATACAAGCTCTAACACGTGCATATAG